>CAJBXX010000069.1 GCA_903959715.1 uncultured Alphaproteobacteria bacterium
CCTGCGGAGAAATTTCAACATTCGGAGTGAAATAAAAACCGAGTGGATTTTCATAACGCAATTCGCCACGAACATAATGTTTTGGAGCTCCCGGAATTGATTTATTGCTATAAATTTTATCATCGACGAAACGAAAATCATTTAAAGTATAGGTTCCTCGCAATATAATTTTATCACCATTTTCAATTAATTTTTTTGAAAAAATATTCGATAAAATTTTTGTGTCAAAACCAAGTTCAACGCCTTGATGCATTGTTTTGTTAGCGTTAAGAGCCTGTGTGATATTTGGGGCAATTGTATATAAAATTAATTCATCTTTTAAACGCGAATGATATAAAGACAAATCCCAATTAAAATCGCTTTTCGTTCTTCGAGTTCCAACTTCCAAAGTGTAAGATTTTTGTGCCGAAATATTGGCTAAACCGGCGCCAGTTGTTTGACGAACTTCGCTAAAAGTTGGTGGTTCGTAAGCGCCACTTAAATTGCTATAAAATTGTAAATTTTTATCAAAATCATAAACCGCGCCAATTTTTGGACTGGTGCCGAAATATTTTCTAACCCCGCTTTGATTGCCGTCGCTCAAGATGTGATCGCGATAATCTCTTTTGCTGTAAATAAATTGTGAACCCAAAATTATTGATAATTTTTTAGTGGCTTGAAGAGAATTTTGTGCATAAAAAACGGCATTTTCTGCACGCTCTTCGCCCTTTATTTTCAAATCTTCGCGACTTCCATTGTTGTTTACAAATTGCTTGGCGTTGGTTGATCCAAAACTTAAATTTCCACCAAGTAAAAATTCATTTTCAAAATTAAAAATTTTATTTTTGATTGTGCTATCGGCGAAGGCGCCATAATTTTCAGTTTTTTGATCGAACACTTCATAAATCGGGTGATCGAGATCTTTTAAATTAGTATAAATTCCGGCATTAGCGAGGAAATTTTCATAACGCCACGAAGTTTTGTTGGCGAGACGAAGTAGATTAAAATTGCGTTCTTGTTTGAGTTTTAAGTTCGTTGAATTGGCTTGCGAGGAATCGCTATTCATCTGCCCGCGCGTTAATCTACCGGGTAATTCAAGATTAGAATTAACGATGGTTAAATAAGTTCTATTTTCAACATTTTGATTAAAGCGATAACCAAAATTGCTAAAAAATTTACTGTCAAATTGTTGATTTTGTTGACGAAAACCGTCTGATTTAAATTCTGTCAAAGAGGCAAAATAATCGAATTTATCGATAACTTTTCCCGCAGAAATATTGCCACGAACCGAGCCAAAACTTCCGCCTTCGATTCTTAGAGTAAGCGGGCTTGAATTATAACCTGTTGGTGAAATATAATTGACGGCACCACCAAGAGTCGCCGAGCCAAGATGGAAAGCGTTGGCGCCCTTAAAAATTTCAATGTGATCGAGAGCGAGTGGATCGATGTCTTGAAAATCGGAAGCGCCGTCCGCCAAAGTAATCGGGACGCCATCTTGATAAAGATTTAATCCGCGTAAATGATAAGTTCGCGACAAACCTGAACCGCGAATCGACAAACGCGATTCTTGCCCTGAGCGTTCTTGTGCAACGACTCCCGGCACATAATCCAGCATATCTTTAACGGTGACCGCAAATTTATTTTGCAAATCTTGCGACTCAACCAAGCTCGCCGAACCCGCAATTTTTTTAATTTTTTCTTGAGAATTTTCTAAATTATCATTGCTAAGAGCTTGTTTTTCGGCGGTTATAATTGTTTTTGCTAAAACTTGAGTATCGTTGTTAGCGTTCGCTTTAAAACAAATGTTTAAACATAAAATATTGAGAATAAAAAATATTTTTAATGATAAAAATTTTTGATTTATTTTACGAAATTTTGACATATTTTTTTAATTTTTTTAAAAGAAATTTTCTATAATTTACATTCGTTCAAAAAATTTTTAAATATGACAAATTGTCTCAGTTTTTTCGCGCAAAAACCCTAAAAAAAATTATCGCCGAGAGCCCTAGGGAAATGATGGTTAGTAATAAAATATTGGAAGTTTTTGGTTGGTTTAAAATGTCTTCGCCGAAGGTTGCAACTAAATTTTCTTTGATGTCGTCATCGCTTTTGCCTTGAGAAATTTGTTCACGAATTAAGGCCCGAACATCGAAGGCGAATTTGCTATCAGAATTTTCGATTACTTGACCATTGCACACTAAACAGCGGACTTGCAAAAATAAATTCATGGCACGATTTTCGTCTTCTTGATTACTTAGGCGCGTTTCGGGATTAAGAGCGAAAGCTGAATTTATTAAAAAAAAAGCCAGAAAAAATAAAATTTTTATTAAAAATTTATTGCAAAAAATCGTCATCGATAATTCCTTTGAAAATTTTTTGCGTCCCCGCGGTCATGAAAATATTGGTGCCGTCAAATTCGATTAATAAATCTCCGCCTTTAAAGCGGATTTTTACCGCGGTATTTTTGATTAATTTTTTATAAATTGCCGAAAAGCCGACGGCACAAGCGCCAGATCCGCACGCCAAGGTTTCGCCGACTCCGCGTTCAAAAACTCGAACTTCGATCAAGGAATCATTGATAATTTTGGCGAATTCGACATTAGTTTTTTGTGGAAAATATTGTAAATTATTTTCAACTTTTTGCCCAGTTTTAAAGAAAATTTCATCGCTTGGAATTGAGTTAACGAAGGCTACGGCGTGAGGGTTTCCGACATTAATATGAATAAATTCAAAATCTTCTAAATTAATTGATGATTCAACGACTTTTGGCGCCCCCAAATTAACTTTTATCAAATCTTCATTGATTTTAAAGCAATCTAATATTCCTGCTTGAGTTTTAATTTTTATTTTATTTTTTGATAAATCTTCATCAAAAATAATTTTGGCGACGCATCGCGTGGCGTTGCCACAAGTTGAGCTTTCGGAACCATCGCTATTAAAAATTTGCATTTCGCAAGAAATTTCCGTAGATTTTTCGTTCGAATTATTGATTAAAATAAGTTGATCACAACCAATATTTTGGCGATGGCAAATTTTTTTTACAATTTCGACATTGATTTTTTTAGCATTAAAGCGACTGTCGATGATAACAAAATCATTGCTCGCACCGCTCATTTTAACGAAATCAAAAACCGTTTTTTGCGTTTTATGAAGATGATTTTGCTCGACTAACATAACTAAAATCTTCGGTGTTAACAATAATTTCTTCGCCAGATTCAATGAAAGGTGGAACCATTACGCGAACGCCATTTTCTAAGATTGCCGGCTTATAAGATGCCGAAGCGGTTTGTCCTTTTACCACC
>CAJBXX010000070.1 GCA_903959715.1 uncultured Alphaproteobacteria bacterium
CCGCACTCATTGGCGATTGCAGGCAAATGCAACACTGCGTTGGTTGAACCACCTGTCGCGGCGACAATCGTCGCGGCATTTTCCAATGCTTTACGCGTAACAATATCACGCGATTTAATGCCAAGTTCGATTAAATTCATCACCGCTTTTCCCGAATGATAAGAATATTCGTCCCTTGATTCATAAGGTGCCGGAGCCCCTGATGAACCAGGTAAAGCCAAGCCAATTGCCTCGGAAACGCACGCCATGGTGTTGGCGGTAAACTGCCCTCCGCACGCTCCAGCCGAAGGGCAAGCGACTTTAGTTAAATGAGCTAAATCTTCTTCCGACATTTTGCCAGCATCTCTTTGACCTACAGCCTCAAAGACATCAACGATTGTCACATCCTTGCCTTTAAATTTTCCCGGCAAGATTGAACCGCCATACATAAAGACCGCAGGGATATTGAGACGACACATCGCCATCATCATTCCCGGCAAAGATTTATCGCATCCAGCCAAGCCCACCAAGGCGTCATAGCAATGTCCACGCACCGTTAATTCGATTGAATCGGCGATAACTTCACGCGAAACTAAAGATGATTTCATGCCTTGATGTCCATTAGCAATACCGTCAGTAACCGTTATGGTTGTAAACTCGCGAGGCGTTCCACCAAAATCTTTAACACCTTTTTTAGCGGGTTGAGCTTGACGCGAAAGTGCAATATTGCAAGGCGCCGCCTCGTTCCACGCGCTTACAACGCCAACGAAAGGCTTTTGAATATCATCTTCACTTAAACCATCAGGATATAAATCAGTTTTAATATTATAAAGCATAGTTTTTCGTCCTTCACAGCCGTGAGAGCTTGTTACGAAACGCGATGGCAAGTTTGATTTATCAAATTTTTTTGTCATATTAATTAAAATTCTTTAGTTTTAAAATTAAAATGTTGTAAAAATCTTACATCATTTTCAAAAAACATTCTGAGGTCGGTAATGCCGTATTTAAGCATGGCGAGGCGTTCAATGCCAATGCCAAAAGCAAAGCCTTGAAATTCATCGGGATCAATTTGGCAGTTTTGTAAAACCTTACGATTAATCATTCCGCAACCCAAAATTTCCATAAATTTATCGCCCTTGCCAATTTTGATTTTGCCATTTTCGATTGAATAATTGATATCGACTTCCGCCGAAGGCTCTGTAAATGGGAAGAAACTTGGTCGCAAACGCAATTCTAAATTTTTGACTTCAAAAAATTCTTCTAAAAAATTTTCTAAAGTGGCTTTTAAATGCCCCATATTAACTTTTTTATCAACGACGAAGCCTTCAAATTGATGAAACATTGGCGTATGAGTTTGATCAGAATCGCGACGAAAAACTCGCCCCAAAGCACAAACTTTTAACGGAGGCTTAGTGCCAAGCATCTTACGGATTTGAGTGTTGGAAGTGTGTGTTCGCAATAATAATTCTGAATTTTGCAAATAAAAAGTATCTTGCATTTGGCGTGCCGGATGGTCTTTCGGCATATTCAACGCCGTGAAATTATGAAAATCATCTTCGATTTCGGGACCTTGTGCGAACTCAAATCCGCGACGCGAAAAAATTTGCTCAATCTCAAACATCACTTTGTTAATGGGATGAATGGAACCTTGATTTTCTAGACGCACCGGCGCCGAAATATCAATTTTTTCACCACTTAATTTTTGATTTAATTCTAAATTTTCAAAGTAATTTTTTTTGTTATCAATTTTTTGCGAAATAAAATTGCGGGTATCATTAATTCTGGCACCGAAGGCTTTTTTTTCTTCCGCCGTTAAATTTTTTAATTGACCAAATAAATCATTCAATGCCGATTTTTTGCCAAGAAAATTAACGCGTAAATCATCGATTTGTGATTTATTTTCAACATTTTCAAATTGCGAATTGAAATCAGATAAAATATTTTCTAAACTCATAATTAAGGGATTATTTTTTATTTTTATAAATCAAACAATAAAATTATTTTTATGTCAACAAATTGGTTTGGAGCTTTTACTTTACTCAAAAAAGAAGTTTATCGTTTTTTAAAAGTTTATCATCAAACTTTATTTTCTCCCGTCGTTAACATTATTTTATTTTTGGCGGTTTTTAATTTGTCGGTGGGCTCCCATATAGAGAAGATTGAGGGCGTTGATTTCGCCATTTTTATGTCGGCAGGTTTGATTATGATGGCCGCCATTCAAAACTCTTTTGCCAACTCATCTTCATCTTTTGTGATGGGCAAAGTTATGGGGCATATTGTTGATTATTTAATCCCTCCGCTCGGCGCGTTTGAACTACTTTTTGCCTTCGCTTTAGGCGCCATTATTCGTGGCATTTGCGTTGGCATTGTAGCTTATTTAACGATTTTAATTTTTGTGCCTCTCGGTTTTCATAATTTTTTTATCGCTTTTTTCTATTTATTTTTAGGCTGTATGTTGCTAGGGCTTCTAGGCGTTTTATGCGGTATCCTTTCCGATACTTTTGACCAAATGTCGGCGATGACGAGCTATGTTATCACTCCCCTCACCTTTCTTTCTGGCACTTTTTATTCAACCAATGCTTTGCCCGAATTCTGGAAAACCGTTTCGCATTTTAATCCGTTTTTTTATATGATTGATGGCTTTAGATATGGCATCACGGGGCATAATGATGGCAATTTATTGATTGGCACAATTTATATTTTAGCAATCAATATCAGTCTTGGAATAGTGATTTATCGCATGCTCAAAGTTGGCTATCGAATCAAGCATTAAAACCCCACTTAATAGTTAACAAAATAAAATATAACATCTAAAATTGTATTCAAATATCTATAACAAAATTA
>CAJBXX010000071.1 GCA_903959715.1 uncultured Alphaproteobacteria bacterium
GTAAAGTTCAATAAGTTTATTATGTTTATCATTTGATAAAAAATTATCTAAAAATTTGATTTTTTTGATTAAATATAAAATATCGACCGACTTATGAGACTCTAGGCTTTCTAGATAAGCATTCATCACAACATTTAACACATCTTGACGAACTTGTTCTTGATCTTTTAGATAAACTTTTAAACGCTCAACAATAAAACGCACAATTTCTTCAATTAATTTTTTCTTCAATTCGAAAAAATCTTTTTTATTGGTTGAAATATGTTGCTTGAGAAGCTTTGGCGGATATGACTTTAAAGACCGTTCAACTAAAATTCTAATCGGAAAAGCAATATTATGTTGATGCGAGGTGCGAATAATTCCGAGAGCACAGCGACGCAAGGCAAAAGGATCTTTCGAACTTGTCGGCTTCTCATCAACCAAGAAAAATCCAACAATGGTATCGATTTTATCGGCGATCGCCAAAGCAATTCCGAGTGGCGATTGCGGGGTCGGCGAATTAGCGCCGTCGGGCAAATAATGCTCATAAATTGCTTCAGAAATCTTATGATTTTCCAGTTGTTTTGTGGCATAAAAACTACCGAAACGACCTTGCAATTCAGGCAATTCCGCCACCGCTTTAGTTGCTAAATCAGCCTTAGATAAATCAACAGCTCGTTCAATCAAACCGATTTCACAATGCGGAACAAAAATTGATAAAAATTTTGCCATTTCTTTAAGTCTTTCCACCTTCTCCAGCATGGTGCCAATTTTCTGATGGTAAATAATTTTTTGCAATTTAACCACATAATCACTCAAGTGATTTTTCAAATCTTCATTAATGAAAAACTCAAGATCGGTAAGCCTTGCACGCATTATTTTTTCATTATCGGCGATAATTTTTTTAACATTATTTTCGTTAATTTCGCAATCAACAACAAATAAAAATTTGGATGAAAATTTGCCATCAAAATCGGTGCAACAAATATATTTTTGGTTTGATTGCAAAGTTAAAATTAACGCTTCACTTGGTAATTCTAAAAATTTATTATCAATCTCTGCAATCAACACCTCTGGGCTTTCGCACAAACCAACTAACTCATCTAAAAAATTTGATTTTTCAAAATTATCGGGCAATTTTAAATAATTTTCGTGAGTAATTTTATGAAGTTTTTGTATAATTTTTTGCTTTCTTGCATGATGATCAACAATAATATGATTTTTTTTCATAATATGTTCGTAATCTCTGGCACTGTTGATTAAAATTTGATTACCAAATTTATCAAAAGTAAAATTTTTTGCTTGAATAAAAGCAAAATTTAAAGCAATTATTTTATCGTCAAACAACGCCACAATGCCACGAATTGGGCGAATCCACTTGGCTTGATTGCCCTCTTGATCAGCATCATAACGCATTAATTTTTGCCAAGAATTTTGCATTTTTTGTAAAATTGTTGGAAGCGACGAAGCAATTATTTCGGAAGTTTTTATTTTTAATTCTGGCTTGTTAAAAACATAAAAACCGTCAATAATTTGCAAATCTTCTAATTTATTTTGCCCAGTTGATTTTAAAAAACCCTCGATGGCTCTGTGGTCGGCGTCTAGTTTTGGACCAATCTTTTTTTGAGCATTTTGAATTTGCTCGGCATCTAAATTTTTTAAAATTAACACTAATCTGCGTGGCGAAATAAAAACTTTTATCGATTCTTCATCGAAATTTAAATTATTTTTTGCTAAAATTTCTTGAGCAATTTTCAAAAAATTTTCCGCCGAATTTTTTTGCATTCTAGCGGGGATTTCTTCGCTAAAAATTTCTAAAACAAAATCTGTCATGATTAAAAATTAGTTTGTTCAACACGAATAAATTTAATGCTGTCTATCAGGCTTTTATCAACCAACGCGATGGCATCAACAATATCTTTTTCGACATGATTTTCGGTTAAAATTGCTCCTAAAAAAATGTCTTTATTATCTTCATTTTGTTGTTTAAAAATAATTTGTTGCGGATTAATGCGATTTGCAAAAATTTGCTCAACAACATTGCCTTTTGATAAATTATTTTTATCAAAATTAAATACAATAAGATATTGTCCAAATCGTTTTTGAATATTGATAATATTGGTGGCTTGAAGCCTGTAATTTTCGGCGTTAAATAAAAAATTATTATTTCTATTTAAAGCAATATCGACGATATCGGCGACAACGGCAGAACCCGTAGGCTTACCACCCGCTCCTCGCCCAATCATCAAATTATATTCAAAATTTGAACCCTTGGAAAGCACAGCGTTGTAAGAGCCATCAATTTGAGCAATTTTTTCGGAATTTTTAATTAAAGCTGGGTAAACTGATTGTTGAACTTCATCGCCTAAATTTTTATAAACCGCTAGAAGCTTGATTTTGTAGCCCAATTCATCGGCGAGATTGATATCATCAATCGAAATTTTATTGATGCCCTCAATGTAAGTTTGCAAATAATTTGGCTTCGAAGAGCGAGCAATCGCCGATAATAAAACAATTTTGTGAGCGGTATCGTTGCCTTCAACATCAAAACGCGGATCGGCCTCGGCATAGCCGAGCTCTTGAGCCTCTTGCAACGCAATTTTATAATCTTGTTTTTCATTTTTCATTTTCGTTAAAATGAAATTGCATGTGCCATTAAGAATTGCATAAATTTCTGAAATTTCATTAGCGACAAAACCTTCTTTAAAAGCTTTAATGATTGGATTAGCGCCCGCAACTGAAGCTTCAAAACCAATGCTTCCGCGATATTTTTCAACCCAAGTTAAAATTTCCTCACCATGCTCTGCAAGCAACGCCTTGTTGGCGGTAACTACTTTTTTATTATTTTTTAAACTGTTGTGAATTAATTCTTTTGCCACATCATAACCACCCATCAGCTCAACAACCACATCGACATTTTCATCTTCGGCGAGATCTAAAATGTTGTGATAAAATTTTATTTTTGCATCGACGAAATCTTTTTTTGAACGCGATGCTACAGCGACAACTTCAAACTCGCAATTAGTGCGAAGCGAAAGTAAATCTTTTTGATTTTGTAAAATTTCATAAACTCCACGACCAACAGTTCCAAGGCCCGCAATTCCAATTTTAATTTTTTTCATGATTTGTAAAAATTTTTTTAGCAAAATTA
>CAJBXX010000072.1 GCA_903959715.1 uncultured Alphaproteobacteria bacterium
TCAAATGTTGGACCTTTTAAAATTTATTACCAAGGTAATAAAGATTTCAAAGCGGAAGAAATTACTTCATATGAAGCGGGTTATAGAAATAGATCTTTTGATAAGATAGAGCTAGATATTTCGCTATTTCATAATCAGTATAAAAATGTTAGAAGTTTTGAGCCAAATTTATCTAAATTCCAATATGAATTATTTAATAAAGCTCGCGCGGTCAATCAAGGTCTGAATGCTAGTATAAATTTCAATGTTTCAAATAATTGGAAATTGATATTTGGATATAGCTATATTGACATAAATTTAAAATATGACCAAACAAGTAAAGATAATTTATCTTCATATGATGCTGGAGTTTCGCCTAGAAATCAATTTCAGTTCCAATCTCGCTATAATTTAACAAAAAAAATTGATTTAGATGCAACTATATATCGTTATTCCGCTCTTAAATCGGTGGCAATTAATGATTATTGGAGGACGGATTTGAGAATGTCTTGGCGCCCAATAGATAATTTAGAATTGAGTTTAGTTGGTCAAAAATTGTTTTATGGAAATACAAAAGAAACAACGAGACCTTTATATGGAACACAAAACGCAACTTACGGAAATCAAATTTATGGAAACATTAAGTGGAAATTTTAAATGAATTTTAATTATTTAAAATACATAAAAAAAATATTAAAAAGAATTACTAGTTCTAGAATAGTAATAACAGCTTTTATTATAATTTTTTGGTGCGAAGATATTTTTGCAACAAATAAAGCTAATCAAAAATCATACTTTGAAATTGAGGCTGAAATTTTAGTTAATTTTATTAATTTAGTTGAATGGCCAATAAATGAAGATAGAAAAATTTGTGTAATTCAAGATGATCCAATAATTCCTTATTTAAAAAACATAATAAAAAATAAGAAAAATCTAATTTTATTACTCAAATATGAAAATGATTTTCTAGATGAATGCAGTGTTTTGTATGTTGGCGATAATTATGAAGGATATTTAAATCGTTTAATTTCAAGAGTAAAAAATAAACCAATATTATCAATTAGCGGACAAAAAAACTTTGCAGAGAATAATGGAATTGTGCAGTTTTTATTGAGAAATAATCGGGTCGAGTTTATTATCAATGACAAACAAATGAAGATATCCACTCTAAAAATCAGTAATTTAATTTTACAAAATTCAGAAATAATTAAATAATACGATTTTATGGCAGTTAAAGAAAATATAATTTATCAAATTAAACAAAAAGGCTGGTCAATAGTAACCACTTCGCAAAGATCTGGAATCCCCGAAGTCACCATTAAAAGTATTATTTACGGTAAAAGCAATAATCAAAAATTAACCACTTTAGAGAAATTTGCCAAGGCTTTTGGTTGTAGCATTTCCGACTTAATCGCAGATAAGCCAAATCAAGAAGATGAAAATAATAATGCCAAGAATTTTGATCAAAAATTATTTAATAAGGCTAGTAAAAATGTTGAAAAATATTTAAGCACAAAAGATATAAATTTTGATAAATCAAAAACCATTAAAATCATCGATGCGGTTTATTCGCTAATGCAAAGAAAGAAAAGCGAAGAAGTCGATGATTCAATGATTGAGTGGATCATTGAGAGTGTATTGTAGAAAAATTAAATAAATACATTGCCTCAAATTGAACAAAAAAATAAAGATATCAAATAATCCAATGTTATTAATAGTATAATAGAATACTATAAATAAAGTATCTAGATAACCTCCAAAAATCGCAAACCTGGCAATCAACAGAATAACGATCTGGCTATGATTGACAACAAATCCAATGATTTAAATAATAAAGCAATTGGCGATGCTAATGTTTTATATAAAATTTCTAAATTAACAAAAACCGCTAATTATAAACTAAATAAAAAAGAAAAAAATTTGGAAAAAGAATTTAATAATTTAGCGAAAGCGTTCTTAGAAATTAAAATTTTAAAGATTAAAACTAAGAAGAGGTAGATGATTTCTCATCATTTTTTTTGATATATTTGAGGGAGCATTTTGCGGCCAAACCTTCAAACATTTTATCTTGAGTTTTCTTTATAAAATTTTCTAAAATCTCGGAGTTTTTTTGATTATTTTGATAATTTAACATAATGTTAAACATCATAGTTGCAATTTTTAGAATATCTTTTTTGTCAAAATCATTGATAAATTCATCGGTCGCCATTTCGACGCAATCTTGAAGCAAAAGGCGATAATTTTCGTCAAAATTATCTTTAAATTCACCCGTCATAATTTTTTCAGGAGATACATCTAGGGCTTCCGCTATTTTGTTCAAAACTTTAAAAGAAACCGCAAAAGTTCCTTTTTCAAATTTAGAAATATGAGCCTTTGAAACGCCTATTTTCTTAGCTAATTCAACTTGAGAGATATTTTTTGTTTCCCTGATTTCTTTTAGAAAATTTTTCGGCATTAACTTTAATTTTAATTGATTTTTTTAAGATAATAAAAATTTTTTTTTAATTATAAATAATTTCTTGCTAGTTGCATTATTTTTTTCAAAAGTTTTTGCAATAAAGGAATTAAAATTCGATTAAATATTTTAAAATTTTAATTAGCAAAACTTGCCTAAAATTTCTTGCAATTTCCTTAAATTTTCTATTAAATTCTTTATTAATAAAATCTTGAAACAATAGCTGAATTTATGTTTTAATAAATTTCGCTTGCGGTAAAAAAAGACAAGGCAATTTGCTTGAAGTCCAATACAATTCAATCAACAAAAATTAGCAAAGGTTTTTGCAATGATTAAATGCTAACAATTAAAAAATATGAGCTTAGAAAAAA
>CAJBXX010000073.1 GCA_903959715.1 uncultured Alphaproteobacteria bacterium
TTGCTCAAAGTATTTTTAACTCTGGCTAGACGCCAATTTTTTGAGAAGCGCAAGCGTACAAAAGTACGCGCGCATTCGAAAATAAATTGAGCAACGACGCCAGCGTTAAAAAGACGAAGAGTATTTTGCTCAAAGTATTTTTAACTCTGGCTAGACGCCAATTTTTTGAGAAGCGCAAGCGTACAAAAGTACGCGCGCATTCGAAAATAAATTGAGCAACGACGCCAGCGTTAAAAAGACGAAGAGCAAAGGGTGAGAGTGAAAATGTGAGGTAAGAGCTTACACTCTTTCGTGGTAACACGGATTTGGAAAAACCCTATCTGGAGCAAGACCAAATAGAAATGGCAAGTTTTTATTAACAGGCATGCTTTTATGTCGCCATTTGGGTAGGTTGCTTGAGGTTGTCAGTGATGACAATCCTAGATGAATGACTGACGGTTGAGAAATCAATTACAGAATCCGGCTTATAGCTTGCCTTACATTTCAAGCTGATTAAATTTACATTTTTAAGCAATTTTATTTCATTAAATTTTTTATGAAAACCAACGAAATTCGCCAAAGTTTTTTAGATTATTTTGCTAAAAATAATCACGAAATAATTGCCTCGAGCTCTTTAGTTCCGCATAACGACCCGAGTTTGATGTTCGCCAATGCGGGCATGAATCAATTCAAAAATTATTTTACCGGAATTGAAATTTCTAAATTTAAAAGAGTCGCCACCGCCCAAAAATGCGTTCGTGCTGGCGGAAAACATAATGATCTCGACAATGTCGGCTTCACCGCGCGTCATCACACTTTTTTTGAAATGTTGGGCAATTTTTCTTTCGGCGATTATTTCAAAGAAGAAGCTATTTTTTATGCTTGGGAATTTTTAACGAAAGAGCTTGGGCTCAATAAATCAAAGCTTATAGCCACTATTTATTACAATGATGATGAAGCTTATAATTTTTGGAAAAAAATCGCTGGCTTGAGCGATGATAAAATTATTCGCATTAGCACCGACGATAATTTTTGGTCGATGGGCGAGACTGGGCCGTGCGGTCCGTGCTCGGAAATTTTTTACGATCGTGGTGATAAAATTTTCGGCGGTCCTCCCGGCAGTAAGGACCAAGATGGCGATCGTTTTACCGAAATTTGGAATTTAGTTTTTATGCAATTTGAAAAATCCGCCGATGGTGAGAAAAAAGCTTTACCAAAACCATGTATCGATACGGGTATGGGCTTAGAACGGATTGCTTCGGTGATTCAAGGCAAAAATGATAATTACGAAATCGATTTATTCAAAAATATCACCGATCAAATTGAAAAAATGCTTTGAAATAATTTTTAAATTATTACCCGTTCAACATTTCACCAATTTTTTTGCCTTTCAAAATTTCGCGAGCCTTTTGATATTTTTCATCATGCCAGAAAATTAGACAACCGTTACAACCCTTGCCACAACAGCCTTCTTGACCAATTCGTGGTGTCCTCGGAGAAATTTGCATATCGCCAATTTCGCAAGATTGAAAATATTTTTGACGCTTATTTTGATATTTTGCTTCGTTAATATTTCCCGCTTCCAATTGATGCGAGAGTTCACGCGATTCAACTTTTAATTTTTCTGATTCGATATTATTTTTTTCTTTACGCACTAAAGAAAATTCGGGCAAAAGTTTTTTAATTTGTTCTTTATCGAATAAATGAAAATCACTTGCCGAAATTAGAATCTGAGGCTTTTGACCAGCATGAAGTTTATCGGTAATTTTACCATCTTTGGCATGACGGAATTCATAAATTCGCAACAAAATTGGCTCTCTTTGATGAGGCGATAAAAATTCTAAAACATCTCCGGCATCGAGGCGATTCTTGCCTTCAAAAATCATATTATCATCAGAATCCCAGCCGACAACGCGTCCAGCATATTCGTAAAAACTAGTCGAGCCCGTGCTTTCATAATCATGAGCTAAATTGGTCAAACGACCTTCGTGAAAAGCTAAAGTGTAGCCACGATTGGCAACGGAATTTATTTCATCCATATAATCATCGGCGCACCAATTTTGCGGATCTTTGATATAATCATCAATCGCGGCGCGATAAACGCGGGCAACCGATCCGGCGTAAAATTCGGTTTTATTTCGCCCCTCAACTTTGAAGGAATCGAGCCCGATTTTGATATATTCATCGAGCTTTGGCAACAAACATAAATCTTTGGAATTTAAAATGTAAGAACCGTGGACATCTTCTTCAAAAGGCATCAAAGCCCCTGGGCGAATTTCTTCTTCCAAGAAAAAATCGAAAAGTTCTTTGTTATTTTCATTAATTTCGATTTCATGTTCGGTGTTGTCTTTGAGTTTGATTTTAAGTTTATAACCCCAACGGCACGAATGAGCGCACGAGCCTTGATTGGCTCCGCGTTCCGCCATAAAATTTGAAAGTAAACAACGCCCCGAATAAGTCATACACATTGAACCGTGAATGAAAGTTTCGAGTTTAATATCGGGACATTTTTGACGAATTTCGGCGAGCTCTTCAAAACTAACTTCGCGAGCCATTACCACTAATTTTGCTCCTTGATTTTTCCAAAAATCGACGGTGAGCCACGAGCAAACATTGGCTTGAGTTGAAATATGAATTTCAAGATCGGGAGCGTGCGAACGCACGAATTGGAAGACTCCGGGATCAGAAATTATCAAGCCGTCGGGCTTTACCATTTTAACGGTTTCGATAAATTGCGGAAGTTTTTCGATGTCTTTGTTGTGAGAAAATAAATTTAAAGTGAGATAAACTTTTTTGCCAAAAGAATGAGCGTATTTTATGCCTTCAACTACATCTTCCAAAGTGAAGGAGGATTTAACCCGAAGCGACATGTCAGGCGTGCCCAAATAAACGGCATCAGCACCGTAAAGAATAGCGGTTTTCAAGCGGTCAAGCGTGCCGGCGGGCAACAAAAGTTCAGGTTTTTTTAAATTATTTTCGGTCATTATTTTTAAATTATTTTTTGGCAGGAAAAATATTTGAAGCGAATTTTATTTTAGAAATTGTTAATTGTAAACTTGGAAAATATTGAATTTTTAATAAAATATTTTCATAAATTTAAACTTAAAATTTTTAAAAAATTCGATTAAATTTATTTACAATTCTTTTCCGAGTTTTTTTGGAGAAACTTGAGGTGAAGATGGCGCTGGTGAAGGTTCTCCAGCTTCCATTCTTGTAGCCAAAAACGAATTTTTTTGTTGAGCTAAATATTTTTTATTAGCTTTTGAATTTTCTAAGAAGTTACTTAAAACAGTCTTGGGTTCATAATATTTAAGCATCTCTTTTTTATTTGCATCACTTAGTGTTTTGTAAGTATATATATCAGGTAACTTTCCACTGAAAGTATCGCCGGTAGTTGTGTAAACACCTGGTTTTCCTGTTATTGCAAATTCAATTTGATCAAATTTACTTGCAATTTCTGGAGTAATTTGAACACCATATCCCATTTCTATCATTGTTTTTAAAGCCAAGGGATTGGATTCAATGTTATTCATCAAAGTTTTTTGTTCATAGCCATTGCCATTTTTTTTTAAAAAAATATTTGGCGAGTGATATTTCGAAATCTTTCGTTTAATATCTTGTTTAGTAATATTAGCGCCAATTTTTTGTAAATTTTCAATTCCAACTTTATCAGCAATTTTTTTAAACTGTTCGGGCGGTAGGGTTAAAACAAATTTATCTAGCGATTCCAAAAGTGTTTTTTTATCTAAATTTTCAACGTAAATATCAATAATTTTATTACTCAAATTATCACCAATAGTTCCACGATTTCCGCAAACATGATTTAAAAGATTCAATCCCGATCTATCGCGATAAGATAATATATCATTAGTTAATTGTTTATCTGATTTAAAGTCACAATTATCTAAGATATTATTAAGTGCTTTTAATTGATGAAAGGCGACGGCACTAATTAAAATATTGTTTTTAAAAGAGTTGTTAGTTGTATAAACTTGGTCAACAAATTCTATTCCGACAAGCTTAGTGAATTTAAGTTTACTAGTAAGAAATGGAGTTGATCTTCTCATTTTTACTAAATCAATTTCGGGACTTGCTAAGATTCTAGAATATAATATTGCCGCATTGAATTTTTCCTGTTGATCAGAATCGAAACTTAATGCTTCGATTTCTTGTTTTGGCATGAAGGCAAATCCTAAAGCTGTCAGAGATACAGCTTTTAATAATGTTGTAATTATAGGAGAAAAAGAAGCGGTTCCAGCTACTGTAAGCATTTTTTAATAAATTAATATTAATAAAAAGTAATTAATAGCTATATTTAATTGATAATTATTAAAGGTAAA
>CAJBXX010000074.1 GCA_903959715.1 uncultured Alphaproteobacteria bacterium
ATAAATATTGCCTTTTTGTAATTTATTTTTTTCATCAGAAATTATCTCAACATCTAAAAAGTTTCGAGTTTTTCCTAAATTATTTTTTTCGAGCAAAACTTCAAATTCTTTGCCAATTTGTTTTTCTAAATATTTTTGGAGTTGTTTTGAACCCGCTTCGCGTAAAATTTTAGCGCGTTCTTTGATAATTTTTTGCTCGAGTTGAGGCATCTTCGAAGCAGGCGTCCCTTCACGCGAGGAGTATGGAAAAATATGCGTAAAAATTAAATCGGCTTCGGAAATTAACGATAAAGAATTTTGAAACATCGTTTCATTTTCGGTGGGAAAACCCGCGATTATATCAGCTCCGAAAGTCATTTCGGGGCGAATTTTACGCGCTTTTTGACAAAAATCTAAAATATTTTGACGATTATGGCGACGCTTCATTTGCTTTAAAATTTTATCGTCACCAGCTTGAACGCTTAAATGCAAATATGGCATTAACCGCGGTTCGCTCGCTAAAATTTCAAAAAATTCTTCGTCAATTTCGGCGACATCGACCGAAGAAAGTCGAAGTCTCACAAGCTCAGGGACCGCTTTTAATAAACGGCGAATCATTTGCGACAATGTGATCGGAATCGGCAAATCTTTGCCATAATCAGAAATGTCAACTCCCGTCAAAACGATTTCTTTATGCCCCGACGCAACCATTTTTTGCGATTGTTTGACGATTTCGCCAAGTGGCACCGAACGGCTATTTCCGCGACCGTAAGGAATTATGCAAAAAGTGCAACGATGATTGCAACCATTTTGGATTTCTAAAAAAGCACGGGTTTGATTTTCAAAATAAGAGACTAATTGCGGTGCGGTATCGCGAACCGACATAATGTCATTAACCTTGATTTTAGCCTCTTCGTCGGCACTGATAAAATTATTTTTAGATTTTTGATGATTGTCAAAAATATTATCTTTGTGTAAAATTTCGGAATTTTCGTTGATATTTTTGCCAGAATTTTTGGTAATTTTAAAATCAGATTTATAACTCTCGGAGCTTGATTTTTCAATGTTTCCCAGCACTAAATCGATTTCTGCCATTTTGGCATATTTTTGCGGATCGATTTGCGCCGCACAACCCGTCACCACAATTTTGGCATCGGGATTTTCTTTACGCGCCTTACGGATTGAAGAACGCAAATCTTTTTCAGCTTGCGAAGTTACGGCACAAGAATTAAAAACTATGAGATTTTTTTCGCCCGATTCGGCTACGGCGTTTTTAATCGCCTCGGATTCAAAGGCGTTCAAACGACAACCAAAAGTTATAATTTTATTATTTGCCTCTACGACTGTCATTGGCAAGAATAATATGATTGATTACTTTGGTTACGCCTCGAACCTTAGAGGCAAGAGAAACCGCGCGATTCATTTCTTTTTCATCAATTGCCACTCCAAGCAAATAAACTTCATTATTAACCGTGGTGATTTGATAATTGAGAGTGCGTAAATCTTTGGCTAAAGCAAATTTTGTTTCGATTTCAGCGGTGATTAAATAATCGAAAAATGCCGAACCGACATCCACAAGTTTGAATTTATTATCTGCGGGAATTTGAATTTCATCGATTACTTCGTTAACGCCCGCGACTTGCCAACACAATTCTTGAGCCAGCTTAGCTTTTGTTGGATCGCGAACAATTCCCGTAAGCATCACTCGC
The DNA here is from genome assembly GCA_903959715.1 of uncultured Alphaproteobacteria bacterium. GTDB lineage: Bacteria > Pseudomonadota > Alphaproteobacteria > Rickettsiales > UBA1997 > CAILUF01. Next base: position 1,689 of record CAJBXX010000074.1, read on the forward strand.
GATTCGTTCACAGTAATATCAATTGAATTTCCAGGATTTTTTAAACCTTTGCTCAAGAATTTTAGAGCGATTTTCGTCGAAATTTTTATATCGCTTCGAGTGTCATCGATGGTTTTTTCGCGATACGCCAAACCAGCGCCAACACCGGTTGAAAGCACTATTGTTTCAACGCATGATGTCAAAGAAAATAGCGTAATTGCTAATAAAATAATTTTTTGGTTTTTAAAAAAATTAAGAATTTTATAATTTTGCAACATAAAATATATTTTAGTGGGATTGGTGATTTATCAATAAAATTTATTGAAAATTTTTACAAGAATTATTGTAATTTCAAATTCACCATTTGCAATTTATTTTTTGTAATTTAAAATGATTTTAGCGTTTGAATATTTAGTTTAATTTTAAACTTCTTTTTTTAAGCGGGCGTAGCTCAGTGGTAGAGTACAACCTTGCCAAGGTTGGTGTCGAGGGTTCAAGTCCCTTCGCCCGCTCCAAAAATCTCATCAATTTATTTTTTTTCTGGCAAAAATTCAGAAATTTGTCTCGTTAAATAATCGCCCGAAAGTCCAATATGAAAATCACCTTCAATGGCAATAAAACTCTTTCTTGAATTAAATAATTCAAAAAGTTTTTTACCCTCTTCAAACGGCACAATATAATCTTTGGTGGCATGCATTACCAAAACTGGAGCCGTAATTTTTGGTGCCAATTTATCCGATTCGAAACGATCTTTGAGTATAAATGAAATTGGTAAAAACCAATAATTTTTTTTCGCCACCGATAATATTGAAGAAAATGGCGCCTCCAAAATTAAAGCACCAAAATCATGCTTGGAACCAAGATTTACAGCAACTGCGGTGCCGATCGATTCACCAAAAAGAATAATGTCTTTGCTTAAAATATTTTTTGATTTTAAAAATTCAAACGCCGAATCAGCGTCTTGAAAAAATCCATCTTGCGATGGCTCTCCTCTAGATTTGGAATAGCCTCGATATGAAATCGCTAAAACTCCATATTGAGTGGCAAATTTTACAAAACGATCGGAGCGTCCCATCAAATTTCCAGCGTTACCGTGAAAATATAAAATAGTTTTCTGTCCTTTTTGTGGCGGACTAAACCACGCGTAAATATCGGTATTATCTGCGGTTTTTAGATTAATTTCTTGAAAATCCTCGGGTATAATTAAAATTTTTCCAAAAGGATGATATAAAAAATCTCTTTGAAAAAAATACATTGACGCCACTACAAAAACATATCCGACTAAAATTTTTATGAGTAATTTTTTACTAAAAATTCTTTTCATAAATTCATTGTAAAATTAAAAATTTTTGAGATCTTCGCTATTTTGAATTGAACGGGATTTTAAATTTGGACAAGTTCTCGAAACCAATCCCGACAAGACTTTGCCAGCACCAATCTCGATAACTTCTTCGATACCATTTTGCTCAAAACATAACATGGTTTCACGCCAACGCACCGCGCCCGTAATTTGTTCGATTAATAAATTTTTAATTTGCGAACTATCTTTTATAATTTGAGCAGAAACATTGGCAACCAAAGGCACCATAGGTTTGTTGATGGTAATTTGCGTTAAAGCTTGCGCCATTTTTTCTTGTGCTTCTCGCATTAAAAGCGAATGAAAAGCACCGCTTACCGGCAATAATATCGCTCGTTTTGCACCCTTAGCTTTAGCGATTTCAATTGCTCTATCGATGGCGATTTTTGAACCCGAAAGCACAATTTGCCCGACCGAATTGTCGTTGGCAACTTGGCAAATATCGCCGGAAGAAGCCTCGCTCGCAATTTCTTTAGCAACTTCAATTTCAACGCCTAAAATTGCACACATCGCTCCCGCAGTTTTTTGTCCGCATTTTGCCATTTCGCTTCCGCGAATTTGCAAAAGTTTGGCGGTATCTTCTAAAGTTAAAGCTTTGGAAGCGCATAACGCCGAATATTCGCCGAGCGAATGCCCAGCCGTCAAAGCACATAAATCTTGAAAATTTTTACCGAAATCTTTTTCCAAAACTTCAATCAAAGCGACCGAAACCGCCATTAGAGCGGGTTGAGTATTTTCAGTTTTTGTTAATTCTTCTTGCGGACCTTCAAACATAATTTTAGTAAGATTGACACCTAAAATTTCATCAACTTTTTTGAAAATTTTTTTAGCGGAATCAAAATTTTCATATAAATCTTTACCCATTCCAACCACTTGCGAGCCTTGACCAGGGAAAACAATTGCGATTTTATTTTTCATAAAATTATTCTTGATATTTTTTAATAATATTTTTTACTTCTTGATTAATGTTATCGTCATTTAATGCAAAAGCAAGATTGGCTTCCAAATATCCCAAAACACTACCACAATCGAAGCGTTTTTGTGTATTTTTTTTGTAAAAAAATGGATAATTTTTACACATTTCGCGAAGTGAATCGGTAAGTTGAATTTCGCCACCACTGCCAATTTGAAATTTTTCTAAATATTCAAAAATTTTCGGTTGTAAAATGTATCGACCAATAATCGCTAAATTTGATGGAGCCTTGTCTATCGAGGGTTTTTCGACCATATCGATAATTTTTTCGTCACCTTCATTTTCAATAATTCCATATTTATTAACTTCGGAAAGAGCAACTTCGTCAACGCCAATAATGCTTGAATTTGCAGGCTTTGAAGCCAATTCTTCAATCATTTGCGATAAAAGATTTTTAGAATTATTTTTCGTCGGCATCAATAATTCATCGGCCAAAATGACCGCGAATAACTCATCTTTATTGATAAAATTACGAGCACACCACACAGCGTGACCAAGCCCCAAAGGCTTTTGTTGACGCACAAAAGAAATTTGACCAGCTTGAGGCATCCAACCAATAACTTTTTTTAATTCTTCCTCTTTATTTTTTTCATCGAGCTTTGATTCGAGTTCGTAAGCGTGATCAAAATGATTGGCAATGGTATTTTTATTGCGTCCCGTAATAAAAATAAATTTTTCGATTCCAGCTTCGCAAGCTTCTTCAAAGGCATATTGAATTAGCGGTTTATTGGCGATTGGCAACATTTCTTTGGGCAATGATTTGGTAGCGGGAAGAAATCGAGTACCAAGCCCTCCGACCGGAAATATTGCGGTTTTAACTTTTATCATTGATCTCCGACTATTTTTAATTTACGGTAAATTGTTGAACGCCCGATTTCAAGCTGTTTTGCAACTTCGGAAAGGTTGCCATTGTAGATGTTAACAAGGCGACGAATAATTTCTTCTTCGATCGATTCAAGATTTTTACACTTGCCTTCATCGTCAAAAATATCAACAAGCTCACTGTTAATATCGGAACTTTTTTTAATGATAGCCTTGGCCTTGGTTAGGCTACTACTTTCTTTGTGAAGCAAATGAGGAAAATGTTCGGGCTTAAGAATATCAACATCGCAAAGCACCACCGCCCGAAAAATAGAATTTTTTAATTGACGGACATTATCTTCCCAATCGTAATTATGAAGAAGATAAATAGCGTCGAGAGTAATGGTTTTAATTTTTTTATTTTCATTGATCGCAAAATCACGACAAAAATTTTCGGCGAGCAAAGCAATATCAGACTCTCCGCGTTCTTTTAAGTCGGGCATCTTGATTGGGAAAGCTACAATTCGATAATATAAATCTTCACGGAATTTTTTAATTTGCACCAGTTTTTGCAAATCACGAGTGGTTGAAAAAATAATGCGAACATTGACCTTAACTGGATATTTTCCGCCCACGGGAACAAATTCTCCCTCTTGCATAAAACGCAATAATTTTACTTGTAAATCGGTGCGTAAAGCTTCGATTTTTTCAAGATAAATCGTGCCGTTATTGGCTTCACGAATTTTGCCAATATTTTTGTAAGAACCATCGGCAACATATTTTTCTGATCCAAATAATTCTTCTTCACCATTGGTAATTTTTAATAAATCACAATCGACAACGATAAAAGGCTTGCCCGAACTTTGGCTTGAACCGTGAATAGCACGAGCCAGAAGCTCTTTTCCAGAGCCACGCGGACCTTCAATTAAAATTGAAATATTAGAATTTACTACTTTTTTTGCTAAGCGAATAGCGTTTAAAATCGGCTCACTTTGACCAATAATATCAGAGAACGCCACTTGATCTTTGCCCTTGCGAGCCAGATGCGAAACTTGATATTTTAAATTCTTTTTTTCGATAGCGTTATTGATTGAAGCCGTCACGCGAGCGAAAATATCATTTTCGCCTTTAACGATATAATCAATGGCACCGTAATTAATTGCGGTTATTGCTAAATTTACATCTTGATTGGCGGTTAAAACTATAACTTGTAAATCACCTTTGATAGAATTTATTTGCTTTAAAACCGTTAAACCATCGAGATCGGGCATCGATAAATCAAGTAACATCACATCAACATCATGACATGAAATTCCTTTCAAAACTTTGCGATTCATAAAAAAATCAACAACTTCCATACCGCTCGACATCACCAAATAATTGTGACCAAGATTTTCAATAAAATGACTAATTACTTTTCGTTGCGTAGGCTCATCATCAACAATTAAAATAGTTCTTTTAACCATAATTTTATATAAAAAAATTAAATATTTATGCTTAATTAAGCAACTTTTCTTTCAACTTTTTTTCTTGTAAAAGTTGAATTATTTTAGCAGAAGTTTCTTCAACCGATCTTTTAGTAACATCAATTACCGCACAATTAAGTTTGGTAAAAAGCTTACGGGATTCAGCAACCTCGGCTTTTATAGCTTCAATATCTATGTAATCTTTTATTGTCTCTTGACCCATTGAAATTAATCGTGATTGACGAATTTGCACTAATTTTTCTGGGTTGATAATCAATCCAACAATTAGAGGTTTTTTTATTTCATAAAGCGAATTTGGAATTGTTTCGAGAGAAACAAACGGAATGTTGGCAACCTTATATCCGCGACATGATAAATAAACCGAAGTTGGAGATTTTGAAGTGCGCGAAACGCCGACGATTACAATATCAGCCTCATATAAATCCCAACAAGATTGCCCATCATCATGGGTAATGGTATAACTTATGGCATCAACTCTTGAAAAATATTGATTATCGAGCAAATGTTGCCTGCCAACGACATGATTAATATTTTCATTTAAATAATTTGAAAATTCGGCGATTATGTGAGATAAAACGGGAATACAAGGCAATTGAAGTTTAAAACATTCTTTGCGTAAATCTTCGATTAAATTATCTTGCATTATAGTGTAAAGAACTATCCCTGGTTGCTTGGCGATAGATTCTAATACTTTTTCCAATTGTGATTTGGTGCGAACTAGCGACCAAATAAAATCGTTTGATTCAACTTTTTCAAATTGCGATAGAACCGCTCTAGCCACTGAGCTAAGAGTTTCTCCCGTAGAATCGGAAATTAAATGCAGATTTATAACTTTTTTTTCCATTACAAAAAATTTTATATATTTTTTAACTAACTAAGTTTTTTGTTTTTAGAAAAAAAATCAATCAAATTTTTATAAAAATTAATTATTTTTTACAAACTTAATTTTAAAATTTATTTGCAAAAAATTATTGATTTTTAATTTGTTTTTGTGGTTATTTTAAGATTGGTGAGCACGGTTGGAATCGAACCAACGACAACCTCATTAAAAGTGAGGTGCTCTACCGACTGAGCTACGTGCTCTTCAAAGCGAAGATGTCAAAAAATAAACTTATATTAAAACTCAAATAAAATCAATTCCAACTTAAATTTTAAAAAATAAAATAATAAAAAAGGAATTTAATTTTGTTTTTTGTTTTCAAACAAGAACGATATTTTTAAAAATCCAAACTTAAATTGCAAACACTTTTATAAAAAGTTTTTCTAAGACAAAAATAATATTTTTAATTAATGAAAGAAAAAATCATAATCATTATTCCGTCAAGACTTGCCTCGACTAGATTGCCCAACAAACCTTTGGCAATGATTGCGGGCAAAACCATGATTCAAAGAGTTTACGAGCAAGCTCAAAAAGCTGGTATTGGCGAAGTGGTAATTGCAATTGATGGCGAAGAAATTGCCAATGAAATCAAAAAATTTGGTGGCAAATATATTTTAACCAACCCCGATTTACCATCAGGAACCGACCGTATTTATTCGGCTTATAAATTATTAAAACAGGATTTTGACATTATTGTTAATGTCCAAGGAGATCTACCGAATATTGATCCGAAAGTCATTAATGAATGCGTCCAATTAGCTTTAAAAAGTGATTGCGATATCGCCACCGTTGCTTCAAAAATTAGCGATATTTCCGAAATTAATAATCCAAATGTTGTAAAAATTGCTTTAGCTCAAAACGGCTTGGCTCTTTATTTTTCAAGGTCGCCAATTCCTTTTTCTAAAAATATTAATGATGATTATTTTCATCACATTGGCATTTATGCTTACAAAAAAAACGCTCTGGAAAAATTTATTAACTTATCGCCCTCACCTCTTGAGAAACGCGAAAGCCTCGAGCAACTTCGCGCTCTTGAAAATGGCATGAAAATTGCCGTAAAAATTGTCGATGCTCATCCGCTTTCGGTCGATACGCAAGAAGATTTGGATAAAGTTATTAATTTAATTAAATCGCAATGAAAACCGTCAAAAAAACCAAACAAATTATCGGTTGGAAAGAGTGGTTTAACCTTGACTGCATTGCCCTGCCCGCTATCAAAGGCAAAATCGATACGGGTGCCAAAACTTCGGCACTTCACGCTTTTAACATCGAAACTTTTTATATCGAAGATGTTGAATATGTTCGCTTCGACATTCATCCTTTGCAAAAAAATAAGCGTTTTGTTCGAAGCTGTATTGCAAGAGTGATTGATCGACGAATGGTTTCCGACTCAAGTGGCAAAAAAGAAAAAAGAATTGTAATTAAATCTGATTTAAAAATCGGTGATAAAAAAATTCGCATCGAACTTACTCTCACTAATCGCGACAACATGTCGTTTCGCATGCTTTTAGGGCGTGAAGCGATTATGCAAGCAAAAATGATTGTTGATATTTCAAAATCTTTTGTGCAAGGTAAGCTAAAAAAAAGTAAGGTATTAAAACTTTATCGCGAAATCAAACCCAATTTATTAGAAATTTAATTTATGAAAATAATATTATTAGCCTCCAATCCAAACCTCTATTCCAATCAACGCATTGTTGAATCTGCAAAATCTCGTGGACATGATATTGAATTCGTAAATGTTGGTGGATGTTATATAAAAATTTCTTCGCATAATTGCGAAGTTTATCATCAAGAGGGTAAAAAATTAACTAAAGTTGATTATGTAATTCCACGCATTAAACCCGCGATGACATTCTATGGAACGGCAATTGTCCGCCAATTTGAAGTAATGAATATCAAATGTTTAAACAACTATTACGCCATCACTAAATCACGCGATAAATTGCATACTTTGCAAATTTTAGCACAACATAAACTTGGTTTGCCAATCACTTCTTTCGCCAATTCATCCTACGATACCAAGGATTTAATAAAAATCGTCGGCGGCGCACCTTTGGTCGTAAAACTTCTCGAAGGCACTAAAGGCGTTGGCGTTGTTTTGGCAGAAACCACTAAAGCCGCCGAGAGCGTTATCAACGCTTTTCGAAGCCTCAAAGCCGATGTTTTAGTTCAGCAATATATTAAAGAATCCAAAGGGCAAGATATTCGCTGTTTCGTGATTGGCGATAAAGTTGTTGCCTCG
>CAJBXX010000075.1 GCA_903959715.1 uncultured Alphaproteobacteria bacterium
TTATTATCTCTTTCAAAAATCTCGCCAATTCTTTCAATCATTGAGTTTGGCAAGAAATTATTTTTAATATTTTCACGAACATTTCTGGGTTGAGAAGTTAAAAATTCATATAAAGCTTCATCATTGCGGATATAATTTTTTAATTCACAATTATCGTAATTTATAACGCTATTTTCGTTATTTAAGAGGAGGTTTAACAAGCCTTTTCTTTTTGCGGGCTTTGAAACGAATAAAAAACCAAAACCATAAAGTTGGATTAAAAAATTCATCAATGAGCCATCTTCGCTGGAATCAACAGCTTTGCCAAGTTTTTCAAATTTTTCTTTTACTTCTTTTATGCCTTCTTTGGGAATGGAACATTTGAATTTATGAGTGCGAATTGCGGATACTTCGCTATAATTATCTCGCAACCTTTCAAAATGAATGCGATAACCCGCTTGTTTATTTTCTTTATCTTGAGAATTTTTTGTTGAATTATTTTCTTGTTGCATGATTTTAAAAATTATGTTGTAAATATCGTTGTTAATTGACTTAACTAAGCCCTGACGCCATAAAACTAAATTTAAAATGGCTGGAAATTTGTATACAAATTGAAAGGTTTTTTTATAATTTTTATATTATAATTTACAGAGCTTAGTTAAATCAATTAATTATTTTTAAATATTATTTCTAAAATTAGTTTAATTTTATCTTGAAAAAACTGGACAAAGCAAATGTAAAGTAAGCAATTTTTAATTTTAGAAAGTATAAAATTTTGATATAATGAATTTAGTGTTGATGATTTTTTATCGTTTGGAGTTGTAGGATTGTTTTTATCACCATTAATGGTAAAATTGATTTCCTTAATAAAGATGAATCCTATTTGTTGAGAAGATTTTGATTCTATGGTCATAAATTGTATAAATGAAAGTAAAAACTTTAATAAAGTTAATAAAAAAAACAACTTGCCCTACGTTCTCAACGCTTTGAGAGATATAGCTAAATTGTTCTATTGCGCAAAATATAATTTTCAAAATTAAATTTAATTCAAAATATTAAAAAATGCAATAGGATTTTTTTGTTATTAAAAATTTTTTTTAAAGTTTAAAATAAAAAAACTATCCACATAAAATAATCACACAAATTGCCATTAGTCACAAGCACCTTCTTCGAAAAGTTTACAAACCTTCAAATTTCTACAAACTCAAAAAAGCTAGAACCTGAAGCTTTTTCAAGGTTGTGAAAATTTGTTGAATTGCAAGCCACAAAGCACCCCCCCCTAAACCACTTCAAATTTTCTTGCATCAAAAAGTTGGTAATGCCACCATTCTTGGCTATAAAAATCGAAGCCGGCGAACGCCATGATTCCGAGTAAAGTGTTGCGGTTGTTGAGTTGGGATTGAGAAATATTGGGGCAATTGTGGAAGGCGAGGTCGGAAAGTTCATCAAAATCACTGCCCATGTCAAGTTCATTGCCAGAAAAATCGCATAAAGTTAAATCGAGTGCCACACCTCGACAATGCGGGATTGAGCCAGTTTCGGGATTGGAAAAAAAACTTTGATATTGCGGGAATTTTTGAAAATATTCAAACATAAATTTTTGCACGGCGAAAGGGCGATAAGCGTCAAAAATTTTAAATTTATAACCAAGATTTTTAGCGTATTCAACAGCTTTTTCAAATTTTTTATAAGCTTCTGGGTGAAGTGCGTTGTAGGGTTGGTGATATAATATTTGTTTGCAAA
>CAJBXX010000076.1 GCA_903959715.1 uncultured Alphaproteobacteria bacterium
ACCATGTAAATTAAGGTTTTAGAACCGTTAAATAATTTAGATCAAATTAAAACAAATTATTTTTCTGATCACATTTATACCAAACAATTTTTTTTCTGATAAAATCTGTTTTATAATTTAAAATCTTACGATACAAAGTAAGAAATTTAAGCACCTCTAATTCTGTATTAATTTTTTATAAAACAATCAATTTTCAAAAAATTTAATCCAAAATAACTAGAAGTTAAAATTTTTTAGCAACACCCCCTCCACTTTACGAGAGAGCGGATCAAAATGCTTCAGAGTGGCTATTTGAAACATTTAGAATCGTAAATAATTAAAAAGCCTTAGATGATCAACAATATAAATCCAAACTAAAAATCTTTTTAAAATTGAATTTTTTATTTTGGTTTTTTTATGGTGATAAATCTTGATAACACCAGCTTTATAACTTTTACGATTCGCAAATTGTGTTTTATTAACAATTCACTAACCCGCTCCCCCGTAAAATGGAGGACTTAAACTTACAAAATTTTTAACTATTAAAATTATTTAACTCAAATCACTTTGATATTTTTTTGATCCAGTTTTTTAAAATAAATTAATATTATTTGAGCATTTTGTTTTAAAACTTTTTTAGTCTTATTTCCAAATTCAAATTAAATTTAATAGATTCTAATTTAAAAATTTCTTGTAAACGCTTTGATTATCTTACCAAACAAAGAACGATTAAACAAAAACTCTGATCAAGTTTTTAGCCAAAATAAAGATGTATTTTTTAATTATTTTTCATTTCATACCCCTTAAATAAATTAAATTAGAAATCACAAAATTAAATTTTTTAACCATATAAAAAATTATCATTTGTTAGTTCATGTTGCCCAAGCAACATTAAAGAAAAATCTGAATTATTATCAAAAATTATAGTATTTAAATTGTTATCAATTTTATAAAATAAAGGATTAGAGCCTTCCGATGGTTGATTTAAATCAATATCAGAATATTTATAAATCGCATTATATTCAAAATTTTTGAAGACAATTTTATCAAAATTAATTTCAAAATCTTTTATTGAGTCTTGATTAAAATTATTTGATTCTGATTTATCTTCATAAAAGAAAATATCCGCCCCCTCGCCTCCATATAATTTATCAGATCCAAGCCCGCCGACCAAAAAATCATCGCCATAATAAGCTTTCAGAATATCGTCGCCTTCTTGACCAAAAATTTTATCATTTCCAATTGCCGATTGAATATTATCATCGCCATTCCCGCCAAATATTTCATCATTTCCCGAACTTGACCATAAAATGTCATTGCCGTTACCGCCAAGAATTTTTATATCGCCGTAAATAAAATTAAATGAGGTCATATCAACAATATCATCACCGTCTCCAGCTTGAATTTCTTCAATATCACTAAATTTGGCAATCTCTCCGAAATCCGAAAGATTTTGATCGTCTAAAAACAAGGCATCATCCATTTGAGTTAAGTGCAAAATATCATAACCAGAGCCACCGTCAAAACAGTCAAAACTCTTGATTTTATTACTCACATCGAACTCATCTCCGGAATAAATATTCCAAGCTCTAAAATTTATTTCATCATTATTTTGCCACTTTCCATCTTCAGAATAAAAAATTTCATCATCGCCATTTTCGGCATAAATTAAATCATTTGAAAAATTTTGTGCATAAATTTTATTAGTATAAATATCGCCATTTATTTGATTTTTATTAATAACTTTATGTGCATCTTGAGCAATATCTCGTGATAAATTTATTTTAAATAATTGCTCAATTTCTCCCCCATTTTCATCAAAAGCTTTGATTTTAAAATTTAACGCTCCGGTTCTTGGAATTTGCGTTTTCATAATTCCGATTTCTTGATCAAAATTTATCCAATTAGGCAATTTATCAAAACCCGCTAAAGATAAATCGAACTTTATTTTATCAGCGTCCGCATCTCGAAAATATTGATTAAAATCAATATTGATTTCCTGATTAACTTTAAAAGAAAAATCATTGATAAAGCCTTCGGGTTTATCATTTTTTTGATTAAAATAAATCAAGATTTTTTCATTTTTTAAATCTTGATCAATGCTTTCAATTTCATCAAAGCCACTAAAATTATTAATAGTTTTGTAAGTTAAAATTGAAGAAATTTGATCAAAAATAAAATTACCATTTCGAGCGTTGAAAGTTAAATTTTTAAGTTGTTTTTTGGTATCAAAATTTTTATCAAAATATTCTTGATTAAAAATTATTTCTTGATCTTCTTCAAAAATTAAAAACTGTTGCGGAATATTTATTTTAGAGCCATCAGCAAATTCTATTACATCAATTTTTGGATTATTAATGAATTGATTTTCAATAATAATTTTATGATTTTTTTGCTTATCGGTAAAAATTTCTAAATTATTTTCAACCCTCGCAAATGAAAGATTTTTTAATTTTATTGCATTTGAAAATTTTATTGAATCCGCAACATCATTTCCACTTTCAAAAATTTTATCAATTCCATGATTTTCGTCAAAAAAATAAATATCATTACCACTTCCACCAGAAATTAAATCATTGCCAAGACCGCTATTTATATAGTTGTAATTGGCATCTCCAATAATTTCATCATCAAAATTTGAAGCTATAACATCTTCAATTTCTCGAATAATTATTTTAGAATTTTGTTGATTTTTTTGAATAATATTATTGGTTAAATCAACTTTAATTGAACTCGAAAAATTATTAAGATTAATTTGATCAAAACCGCTTCCACCAACGATTTCTTGATTATTTTCTCCACAGTAAATTATATCATTTCCGGCTTCTAAAAATATTTTATCGGCACCGTAATAAGCATCAACAATATCATCGCCATCACCAGCAAAAATCCAATCATCGCCGACTCCACCATTGATAAAATCGTTACCATTTCCACCAAAAATTTCATCATTACCCTCATTGCCAAAAATAAAATCATCACCTTCACCAAGCCATAATTTATCATTGCCCAAGCCACCATGAATAATCAAATTATTAATAGAAAATTTTTGCGAACTAAAATTAATTATATCATCGCCATCAAAAGCAAAAATTGCCTCGATTGATTTAATGCGCGAAGGTGAATTTGCTAATTGCAAATTATCATCTGGCGATAAAAAATCATTGCCATTGGTCATTAAAATTGAATTAAAACCTTCTCCGCCATCAAAATTATCATTACTTTTATTATAACCAGTAATTTCATAATTTTGCGAATTATAGAAATTTGTAGTGGAAAAATGCGAAATTTTATTAAATAAAAAATCAACTTTATTAACCGTTTGCAAAAAAACATATTTTGAGCTTCGGAAAGACTCATATTGAACCCTTGATGAAGAAATTGGAATTTCATATTGAGCGATTTTCTCAATATTTGTTAATTCGTTAGAACTTTCAAAGGCACTGTTTTGTTGAGAATTTGTTAAATTAACCAATTTATTACTTGGTTTGTAAGTATAGTATTCTTTTGCTGGCGGAATATCTCCAACTCTGATTTTTGAGAGAAGCCCTTCGCGGGTTTTATAATAAGCGATTTCATCGCTAAAAATTTGCTGTTCTAATTTTATAAATTTATCATCAACTTCGTAATGCAAAATATCGTCACCCTTCATACCAAAAAGCTCATCATAACCATAACCACCAAATAATTCATCATTAAAATCCGATCCAAAAATTTGATTATTTTGTTCATCTCCAAATAAAATTTGACCACAATTTTCACCAAATAAAATTTTTGATTCACCGTTTAAAGCATAACCAATTTTAAGATTTTCTTGATTTAAATCATTAATTTTGGCATTCAAAAAAATAATTTTCTGATTTTGACCAAAATTTAATTCAAGATTATTGTCAATTTGCTTAGTATTGTTGATTATTTGAGCAAAATTTAAAGGATTTTTATAATCAGTTTTAATAATTATTTTATCATTATTTTTATTAAAATTTTCAATAATATCGATTGTTGATTGTTGATTTTTTAATGCTTCAATAATTATCGTATCATTGCCCAATCCGCCATTTATAATATCCGATCCGGCACCATCCGTAATAAAATCATCACCATCTTCGCCATAAATTTTGTCATCACCATCGCCACCATAAATAATATCGCCACCCAAACCACCCAACACGAAATTATTGCCATTTTGTAAAAATATTCTGTCAGCTCCAGCTTCGCCATAAATTTTATCATCACCCAATCCAGCATAAATTTCATCGTCACCGAGCCCAGCCCGCACTAAATCGTCGCCGTCTCCGCATTCGATAGAATCAAAACCGCTTCCACCCCAAATTAAATCATTTCCCGAACCGCCTTTAATAAAATCATTGCCGATATCGCCGAATATTTTATCGTCTCCATCGTTCCCATTAAGCTGATCGTCGCCCTCACCACCAGAAATATAATCGCGACCCCCACCGCCATCAATAAAATCAGCACCGTTTTGCCCAAAAATATAATCGTCTCCACTTCCAGTTTTAACCGAATCATTGCCAGAGTTTGCATAAATTATATTGCCCTCATTGGCATTGTTTTTTAAATCTTGATTTGACGAATTTAAAGGATTTTGTTCGATTAAATTTTTAACATAAATTCTATCATTTCCTCCCTCACCAAAAACCTGATTTCCAAAATTTGAAATTATAATTTCATCTTCACCACCGCCACCAAAAATTAAATTTTTGCCCTCCAAATCTTGAATTAAATCATTACCTTCATTACCATAAATTTCGTCATCTCCCTTATTGCCGTCAATATTGTCTTGCCCAACACCGCCTAATATCAAATCATTGTTGACGCCACCATTTATAACATCATTTCCGGAGCCTCCGAACAAAACATCATCGCCAGCAAAACCCATAATTCTATCATTCCCCGAACCACCATTTATTTGATTTTGATAAAGATTTCCGTAAATATTTTCTGACCAGAAATTGCCAATTGCTCTGCTATTTTCAGAATCAAGATTTATCATTGGTTGGCGATCTTCTCTCCAAACTTGATAATATCCACCAAAGATATTGCGTTGCTTTTTAATTGATACCCATTCGATTTGATTCAAAATTTCATTATCAATTTTTTCAATTTCACCGGCGTTATTTTTAAAAATATTTTCACTATTATTCGCACCAAAAAAACTTATATTGTTAAGATCTTTAGCGATCGAAATTTGATCTTGATAAGCGGTTAAAAATTCTTGTTGAATTGAAACTTCTTGATTAATTATTGTGTTAAAATTAAATTTAGCGAAACCAAGAGAATCAAGGTCAATCCCTTGCAAATTGATTGAAAATTTATTATCAAATTCAAGAGTTTTTATTAAAATTTTATTTAAATCTGATGATAAATAATATTGATTTTTTATTAAAATTTTATCATTTAAAAGATTATTTTTTTCATCAAAGAAATTTATGATTAAATCATTTTGACTTTTC
>CAJBXX010000077.1 GCA_903959715.1 uncultured Alphaproteobacteria bacterium
ATTGATGAGCTTGATCGCACCCGCCCTTCATACCTTACACCCTTACAAATTTATACAAACTCTTAAAAAGCTTCAGGCTGTAGCTCCCTCCTTGAGGGCTTGCAAACCTATATTTTATGAAAATACTCACAAAGACTACGGGCTCTATCTCCCCCCTCAAGGGCTTACACCCCTTCACTTTACGAAAATACTCATCAAGCTTACGGGCTGTAGCTCCCCCCTTGAGGGGGAGCGGACTCCGCTAATTTAACGGTAGTTAAATTGGCGGAGTCGTGGGGGGTCAGAAACTTAGAGCGTCAAAGGGCTTGAGATTATCATAAAAATTGCAACAAAAAAATTCTAAAGATGGCGATTTCTTGATTTTGTTTTTAAACTAAAAAATATTCCGATTTTTTGTAAAAAATTAATCTAAAAATTGCAAAATTATCATAAAAAATCACCAATTTTTGTTAAAAAAATTGGGGAAATTGTTGATTAAAAGCAAAATCAAGAAATCGTCTTTTTTCAAAAATTATTTTTAGAAATTTTTACTTCGGCTCGAAAACGTTCATTATCTAAGCTTTTTTGACCCCCCACGGCTAAATGTTTTAACTACCGTTAAAACATTTTAGCCCGCTCCCCCTCAAGGGGGGAGCTACAGCATGAAGCACTTCCGAGTTTGTAGAAATTTGTAGGGGTGTAAGCCCTCAAGGGGGGAGCTACAGCCCGTTAGCTTTGTGAGTATTTTTGTAAAATGTTGGTTTGTAAGCCCTTACGGGAGGGGTTAAGGTAAAATCAAGAAAATTCAAAAAAGTAACCTGGCACCCTTTCATTTCTTATTATGAATTTAAATTTATTAAATAAATCGGACAATCCCTTTGTTAATCTATTCTCACTTTAAATCTAGATTGTTGTTATTTTTACTGTAAATTTATGTTAATTTAATTTCAAAATTAAATAAATTAGCTCTAAAGAAAATTAAAATGGATTAAAATTATGAGTCTTCCAAAAAACAATATCGAAGCAAAACCATTTGTTGATGATTTAATGAATCTAGAATCATTTGCTGAAAATTTATTAAAGCATGCAATTACCGAATCCATTGTAAATACAGGGTCGGCAGTCATAAGTTTAAATGCCGAATTTGGAATGGGCAAAAGCTATTTTCTTAAAATGTTTGAGAAATTTTTAAATGAAAAACAGATTAATTGTTTATCGATTAACTCGTGGGAAAATGATTTTTATAACGAGCCTTTAATAGTTTTGCTTTGTGAATTTAATATTTTTTTGGAAGGTAAAAAAGACGATGTAGCTAAAAAATTAATAAAGGTAATTGGAGAGGCAATTGAAGTTGCGGGCAACACTATTTTTAGCCTTTCAAACCAAATTATTAAAAAGACAACGGGGCTTGATTCAGAAAAAACTCTCGAAGATGCGATGTCTAAAAAGTCAAAATCTTCTTCAATTTTTAATGATTATAATAATAAAAAATCAACCCTTAAAAATCTCGAAAATGCCCTCGAAAAATACACCGAAAAACTGCCAAAACCCTTGATAATATTGATTGACGAACTTGATCGCACCCGCCCCTCATATGCAGTAGAATTTTTAGAAACATTAAAACATTTTTTTGATGTTAAAAATATTGTGTTTATTTTGGCTGTGAACAAAAAGCAACTCGAGGCTTCAGTGCAATGCCTCTATGGCGATATTAATTTCGACGAATATTATCGCAAATTTGCATCACAAAATATTGAATTGCCGTATTTTGAGGAGAGTATTGAGAATTATATTAATAAAAAAATTATCGAAATATTTGGAATTGCAGAGCTGGATAAAGATATTCCTAGCTATGAAAATATTGAGGATAAGGCGCGATTATTTTCATTATTAAAAGTGCCGAATCCCCATAGAATTATCAATGCCACAAAGTATTTAATTAAAAATTTAAAATTATCGCCAAGAGATGTTAATGAATTAATTAGATTAATGGCAAATATAAAAATAAATCAAAAGGAATTGTATGATTACAATATTTTCGATCCAATGGCTTTGACAATTTTTTTAATTGTAAATTTACATGATAGCAAAATCGGTAAAAAAATTGCCGAAGGGACTTTTGGATATAATGAATTTTGTCAATTATTTGAAGAAAATAATTTTGATGGGCGACCGAAAGGTTATGGAAGCATTCCTTCGAAAGGTTATGGAAGCATTCCTTATGATTTGCCCATATTAACTTTGACTTACATTGCCGCAAATTCTGAAGAAAATTTTAATCAAAATATAGAAAAATTTTTAAATGATAATAAATTAGAATTTAATAAAGATGGTTTAAGTACATTCAAAGCCCGCGTGCATGATGGCTTTATTTTACAAAATATAAGAAGGCCGGAAGGTCAAAGTGCCATTCAACATATCGCCAAGAAAATTTTAAATATTGGAGATTTGTAAATTTTATATAAATTCTATTTC
>CAJBXX010000078.1 GCA_903959715.1 uncultured Alphaproteobacteria bacterium
AAATTTTCATAATTAAAAGTTTAAAACCTTAATTTATAAACTTTTTTAAACTAAATTTATGAAGCAAAAAGATGGGGCTATAAAAAATATAGATTCATGCGAAAAATCATTTTATGAGTTAATTAACGCACTGGCTTATTCAAAGTTTTCTGAAGTTATGTTTGAAACTAAAAATGAATTAAAAAAAAATGATAATAAAGCTCTGAGTCAGCTTTATAAGGATTTTTTCAAATCTAAGGCTGATTTTTCTAAGGCATTTGGTCAAGACCTTTACGAAAATATTATTTTAATTGTTGATGAATTCTGCTTAGAAATGCTTAAAAATTTTGTTAGTATTGGACACAATTATGATTCCAACGGCAAACAAAAAATAGATATATTTTGCAATGAAAATAATAAAAATATTGAATCTATTTATGCAAAATATAGAGAAAATATTGCTAATGAAATGCAAAAAAATGGATTGAACAATCAATATATTAAAATTTATATTGGAGAATTTGAAAAAACAATTTCTTGTTATGATTATGTAAAAAATTTTGTTAAAGATTTAAAAAAAGAAGATCCGCAAAAACTCCAAGAGTTAATTGATTTTGAAATGAGTAGAAAGGAATTGAAAGATAGTGCAAATCGATTAAGAATAGTTGCGGAGGGAGTTTGTAATTTGCCACCAAATATAATTTTTTCAAAAACAAGAGAGTTGAGTAATCAAATGAAGGCAGAAAAGCTTGTCAAAAAATCTTCTTGCACAATTTTATAATTTAGAATTTCACCCCATGTTTTTCTTTAAATAAATCTTGCGGATGTTGATAATATTGGTTAAAATTTTTTCAAAAAACTTTAATTAAAAAAATTTTAACCAAGATTTAATATCAAAATCATGAATATTTCGCATCAATCTTATCTAAATTCCAAGGCATGGCCTTTTGAAGAAGCACTTCGTATTTATCAACAAATTCAAGGCAAAACCCCAAGCAAAGGTTTTGTGTTATTTGAAACGGGTTATGGTCCATCGGGCTTGCCACATATTGGAACTTTTGGTGAAGTGGTGCGAACTTCCTTTGTACGGCATGCTTTTTCGTTGATTGCGCCCGAAATTCCAACCAAAATGTTTTGCGTTTCCGATGATATTGATGGGCTGCGCAAAGTGCCCGACAACATTCCCAATCAAGATTTAGTGCGGGCAAATTTGGGCAAGCCTTTAACTTCGGTGCCCGATCCGTTCGCAACACATCAATCTTACGGACATCACATGAACGCACGATTGCGTAGCTTTCTTGACTCTTTTGGTTTTGAATATGAATTTATTTCGGCGACCGAAAAATATCAAAGCGGAGCCTTCGATGCCACTATGTTAAAAGTTTTAGAAAAATATGAAGAGTTGATGGAGCTAATGCTCCCAACGCTTGGCAATGAAAGACAAGAAACCTATTCGCCTTTTATGCCGATTGATGTTGAGTCGGGAATCGTTGTTGATAAAGGCGTCAAAGCCATTGATAAAAAGAAAGGAACGGTGATTTATCTTGCACCAAATGGTCAAGAAAAAGAAATTTCCGTCACCAAAGGCGGTTGCAAATTGCAATGGAAAATTGATTTCGGTGCTAGATGGTTCAGCCTCGGAGTCGATTATGAAATTTACGGCAAAGATCATCAACCCAACGAAAAAATTTATCGCAAAGTGTGCGAAATCCTTGGTGGAGTTGCTCCCGTCAATTATACTTACGAAATGTTTTTGTCGGATACGGGTGAAAAAATTTCCAAATCAAAAGGCAATGGCATTGCGGTTGAGGATTGGTTGAAATACGCGCCGGCGCAGTCGCTATCGATATTCATGTATCAAAAACCACGGACAGCCAAACGATTATATTTCGATGTAATTCCGAAAGCGATGGATGAATATTTAACTTTTGTGCAAAATTTTGCGACGCAAGATGAGGCTTTGAAGCTTGATAATCCTGCATTCCACATTCATCGTGGCGATTTACCTAAAATTAATTTTAATCTAAATTATTCTTTATTGCTCAATCTTGCGAGTGCTTGCAACCCTGAGAATGACGCGGTTTTGTGGGGTTTTATTTCGAAATATCAAGCGGGATTAACGCCAGAAAATTCACCACTTCTCGCCCAAATGGTTGACAAAGCCATCAATTATTATAATGATTTTATCAAGAAAAATAAAAAATATCGTGAGGCTTCGGAGGCAGAAAAATCAGCACTTCTCGAGCTTGCGAATGAATTAAAAAAAGTTGATTTAGCTAAGCAAAATGATGCGGGTGAATTGCAAAATTTAGTTTTCCAAATCGGCAAAAATCACGGCTATGAAAAAAATATGCGCGAGTGGTTTTTAGCACTTTATCAAATTTTACTTGGACAGGATCAAGGTCCGAGAATGGGGTCTTTTATTGCTTTGTTCGGGATTGATAATTTCGTTAAGTTGGTTGGGGAGAAGGTGGGGGAGTAGGTGTATAATCAAGAAGAAGTTAAAAAATTTAATTATGATTATTTGCAAATATATTCAAATAAAAGCTAAGTTTGCATTACCAAATTTAATTCGTTGATTTTGTGTCAATCAATTTAAAAAGTAGTTGATATCGGAAACCATAATAATTTAAAATTATTAAATAACATAAAAACCTTAAAAACCAATGTTGACAATAAAAAAAACTACCATTAAAATCAGATAATAACAATTTTTTGTTAAAAATATCAGTTATATGCTTAAATATATCAAAGTAGAAAATTTTTTTAGTATTGGTGAAATTCAAGAAATGTCATTTGAGATTAATCCAAAAGACATATTAGATCATTCTGCGAGAGAAGTTGCATTAAAAGATCAGGCAAAAAGTAAATTTTGTATTAACATGGTTTCTTGTGTTATTGGCGCCAATGGTTCAGGTAAAACCACAATTCTTAAGGCGATTAGTTTTTTACTATATCTCATAAGATATTCATATGAAATAAAAGAATACAACTTGTCAAAACAACATTCATTAAAAGCAAAAAAACCAACAACAATTGAAATTGGCTTTATTGATGGCAATAATAATTACAAATATTTTATCGAATTTAATTCGACAAAAATTCTTAAAGAATATTTAAAAAAAACTGTGCAAAGAGAAGTCAATATTTTTGAAATGACTCGAAAAAAAAATAAGATTGAAATTAAATCAAATATTAAAATTAATGAAACCGATAAAAAAAGATTTGAAGCCAAAGATAGATCTCATATACCTTTATTATCTAGCCTAATTGGCACTGGATACATAAATGATATATTATTTTTTAGAAATTTTATTAATAGTATTGGTGATATGCCTTTCTTGGGCTTAATGAAAAATGGGCTAATCGATTCAATTATTCGAAATAGTGAGCTGTTGGCAGTTCAAGAAAAATTACATGAAAATCAATCTTTGTTAAAAAATATTAAAGAAATTTTGAAAAAAATTGATACAGATATAACCGATATTAAAACCTCAAAATATGAAAACCAAGATAAATCAGGTTTTCGTTATGATATTAATTTTACTCATTCCTCAAAAAATGAAAAATTTATTTTAAATTTTTTTGCAGAATCGAATGGCACTCAGCAATTAATTATATTGCTAACTCAAATTATCCCCGCTCTTGAGAATGGTAGTTTGGTGATAATTGATGAAATCGAATCTTCATTGCATCCTGATTTAACCCAAAAACTAATTTCGCTATTTGAAAGCAAAAAAACTAATCCAAAAAATGCCCAAATTATTTTCTCAACTCATCAGCATCCCTTGATTGCAAATCGAACCAAAACCCAAATTTTTATTGCCGAGAAAGACAATATGAAATCTGAAACTGAATTGTTTAGGCTCGATGATGTAGAGGGCGTTAGAAATGATGAAAATTACTACCACAAATACATGGCAGGAGCTTATGGCGGTATTCCTAAAATTTCTGCATTATAGAAGTCATGGGCAAATTGCGAAAGAAAAATTGCACGGTTTACGGAATTGTTGAAGATCAAATAGAATTTTTAGAATTTCTAAAAGAAATTTATCAAACAAAGCAAAATAATATTAACCTTGAGCTAAAAAATTCTTTCGGCGGAAAGCCTGATAGAATTGTAGAATTCGCCATTAGAGAAAGTCAGAGAGACCGATCTTTTGCTTGGTTTGATGAGGATTTTGAACCGCGAGATACTATAAGCGAAAATATTCGCCATAAACTTGCTCAATGTTGGAAAGTCGAGGAAAAAAATCTAAAAGATTTTTTAAAATGTCGATTGAGTGAATTGCAAAATCAATATAATCCCAATAATAAAAAACCAATAATTATAATTTCTCAACCAGTTTGTTCCGAGTCAATAATCATTCAAGTTCTGGGTGAAAAAATTCCTGATTCCTGTAAAATTTATAATCCTAACAAACTTGAGAGGGATAAGCAAATAAAGGGTTTAAAAGATAAATTAAATAAAATTATTGAAAAAGAAGATAAATTGAATTATTACCAAAAAAAACTTAGTAAGGATATTTTAGAAGAAAGAAGAAAATCAATTCCAGTCTTAGATTTATTAATTTCAATGATAACATAAAATTTTAAAATCACCTCAATAATTAAAATAAAAAATCTCGAAAAATTTTTTTCAAAGCAAAGAATCTGCTTTCATTCAAGGTGAGAGCAAAAAGGTTCCGGGTTCCTTTTTTTCTTATCACAAAAAGTTAATCCATCGAATCCCCTCTCCCCGCAAGCGGGGAGAGGGCTAGGGTGAGGGGTTATTTGCGTAAAAATAGCCTAAACGGCTATTTTTTACGCAAATAACGGGATAATGAGCGAATCGAATCAATCCCTGGGGCGAGTAGTCTTCGAAATCAAAATGAATATTTAGATTGAGAAAAGCGACGAATCAATTAAAAACAAAATCAAGAAATTGACTTTTTTG
>CAJBXX010000079.1 GCA_903959715.1 uncultured Alphaproteobacteria bacterium
ATTAATATAATTATTTATTATTTCTATTATATTATTTTTAGAAAAAATGCTTACAACGGCTGTAACTGCTTTCTTACCTTCCATAACAACATTAACAAAGGCAATATCTTTTACGGCTTTAGGTATGGTCCTATTGCCAAAACCAGAAATCGAAGCATCAAAATATAATCTACGAGAAATGTTGACGGTTGGCCTATGCTATTCTAAAATGCTTGAAATGGATAAAAATAATAAATTTATTTTTAAAGAACTAAATATTGATAGGCTTATTTTTACTAAATTTGTTGGAGCTGAATTTAGCGATGGTAATCCAGATAGAAATCAATTCAAAAACAATATTTTAATTGAATCTGTGGCTTTCCAAAATTTAAGATTACTAAATAATATTTTAGATAATTGTGATTTTAAATCAAATAAAGAGCTAACCAAAAATACATTATCTTATCGTGATATCAATGGATTGAATTTTTTAAATCATGTTTTTAGAAATCGTGGAGCTATCGGCAACTCTTTAAGCAATAAAATTATTGATATTTATGTTGAAAATTTAGATAAAAAAACACTTTTGGAATCGCTTGACAACTTTGTGTTAACCCTACCGCCCGAACAATTTAAGAAAATTGCCGATAAAGTTGGAGTTGAAAATTTGCAAAAATTTAACCATAAAATTAATGCAAAAAAATTAAAAAAACTATTTCTAAATATCACTCTCCCGATATTTTATTTAAAAAAAATTACCAAGGTTATGAAAAAACTACTTTATTAATGAATAGTTTTGAATCCAACCCCTTGGTGTTAAAAGAATTGATAAAAAGAGGATATGGCGTTCAAATTACCCCAGAAATCGAAGAGGAATTTAAAAAAATTGGTTTTTCAATAAAAGGAAAATCGGGTGTTTATGTAACTTCTGGGAATACTTTCAGTGGAAAGTTACCAGATACACAAACTTATAATATGTTATCCGATGAAATAAAAACTGAGATGCTTAAACATTATGAAAACGAGACCGTTTTAAGTAATTTTTTAAAAAATTTGAAAGCTAATCAAAAACATTTAGCCCAACAAAAAACTTCATTTTCGTCTTCTAGAGTTAGCGATTCTCCTTCGGCAAAGCCATTATCGCCACAAAGTTTATCTGAAGGATCTCAAAAGCGAGAATTATAAATTTTTTAAAAATTTTAAGATTAAAACGATATTTCTCGATAAAATTTTGCTTCTTGCGGTAAAACAGTTGGCAATATTGATTTGAAATTATTAGCAAACATTTCTTGACCAGATTCATGATAAAAAAGTTTTAAAAAATTATAATTATCAACAAATTCAACAAGATTTTTAATTTCTTCATCTTGCAAATCTATACCAAATTGTTTGTTAAAAATAAGTTTTAAAATTTTTTTATTGCTGTCGGAAGGGTTATTAGAGTAAATCCTTAGACTAAATAAAATTAGATTTTCTCCAAATAAATTTTTTTGATTCAAAGCTTCTTGTTTAATATCTAATATTACTTCTAAAGCATTTAATTTATCTAAATTAATTGCATAAAAAACTAGATTTAAGTCGTAATTATTTTGTGTTTCTAAAAATTTGGGATATCGTGTAATTATTTTTTCTAAAACTTTTGGATTAAGCAATTCATTTGGCATAATATTAACAACAAAATCAAGGTGTTTTAAATTTTCTTCATCGCTTGAGGTGGGGGATAAAAATGATTTAATTGCTTTTTTACATTCATCTATTTTATAACAAATTTCTTTTTGCTCTTCGCTTGGCTGTTGACTTGGAATCATGTTAAATATTTATTGTAATTAAATAAAATTTATTAATTTAATATCAAAGTAAACAAATAATATATTTCAAATGAATTTAAATATCTTTTTTATCTTTTGTAGATAACTTTATTTTAAAAATAAAATTGATGTAAAAAATCAATATTTTCCAAGTTTACAATTAACAATTTCTAAAATAAAATTCGCTTCA
>CAJBXX010000080.1 GCA_903959715.1 uncultured Alphaproteobacteria bacterium
CGAAATTTCAATTAATGAAAATGCTTTAAGTGAATTTTTTTCATAAAATAGTTTTTATCTATAAATAAAAAAATCTAAATGATAAAATTATATTTTTAAAGTAAAATTTGGACGCGGAGTTTGAATATTTAAAGTTTTGCCAAAATAATTTTCAATATTTATTTTGTAGGCATGAAGGCATAATCTTGGAAATTTTTCTTTACACAAAACTTTTTTGCCACCATATTTCATGTCATTTAAAATGGGATGACCAATTTCTTTGCAATGAACGCGGAGTTGGTGCGTTCGCCCCGTGATTGGCGATAATTCAAGCTCGGTGTAATCATTAAAATGTTTTAAAACTTTATATTTGGTGATGGCGGATTTGCCGAATTCAATGTCAGCTTGCACCTTTTCATTTTTGCCAATGCGTTTTTTTGCCAACGGAATATCGATGGTGCCAACTTCTTTTTTAACATGCCCGTAAACCAAGGCGATGTAAGTTTTGTTGATGGTTTTATTTTTAAAACAATTGGTCAAAAATTCGGCACTTAAATTATTTTTAGCGATTAATAACAGCCCGCTGGTGTCTTTGTCGAGACGATGAACTAATTGATAATTTTTAAGATTAATAAAATCATCGACAGAAATATCAATGCCACTTCCGCCTTGTGTGGCAAGCCCCGAAGGCTTATTAACAACTATAATATTTTCATCTTCAAAAATTTTTGTATCCCAAAATTTTTGTTGTTTTTGTTTGGAAATTGTTGGTTTTGAAATGCTATTTTCAATTCTCGGTGGTAAATTTACAAAAATTAAAATCGTGTCGCCAATTTGAGCTTTGTAGTTGGTATCGGCTTTTTTGTCATTAACTTTTATCTTTTTTTCACGCACTAATTTTTGTGCCAACGAAAAAGAAATATCAAATTTTTTGCACAATAATTTGTCGATGCGAAGTGACGCTAAGTCTTGATTTACTAGAATAGATTGCATTAAGCAAAAATAAATTTGGTTGAATAAAAGCCGAAAAAAAGCATTAATATGGCTAATATTACAGATGAAGTCGCATAAATCAAGGCTTGAATGTGGTTGCCCGCCGTAAAGAGGCGAAAAAAATCGAGAGAGAATGCTGAAAAAGTTGTGAAACCGCCAAGCAATCCGACTAATAAAAAATTTTTTAATTGCGGAGAAAAATCTTCAAAATTTTTAATAATAAAAAAATATAAAATGCCCGCAATCAAAGAGCCAATTATGTTGACGGTGAATGTGCCGATTGGAAATTTACCAATCGAAATTGCTAAAATTTTGCAATATCTAGTTAAAAATTCGGTGGTTAAGTGACGCAAAATTGAACCAATCGCGCCACCAAAACCAACTAATAAAATATTATAAATCATTAAAAAAATGTTTTTAACTTTTCCGCTAAATCAGTTTTTTCCCAAGAAAATCCGCCGTCACTTTCGGGCTTGCGACCAAAGTGCCCGTAGCTCGCCGTTCTTTTGTAAATTGGACGATTTAATTGCAAATGATTTCTAATTCCACGCGGTGATAAATCGACCAATTCATTAATAATTTTAACTAATTTTTCGCCAATTTTATCATTTTGATGAGTATTAATGTAAAGTGATAAAGGTTTGGAAACTCCGATGGCGTAAGAGATTTGAATGGTGCATTTTTCTGCCAATCCAGCAAAAACAATATTTTTTGCCAAATATCTCGCCATGTAAGCGGCGGAGCGATCGACTTTAGTTGGATCTTTGCCCGAAAAAGCGCCGCCACCGTGCGGAGATGCTCCGCCGTAGGTATCAACAATAATTTTTCGACCCGTCAAACCAGCGTCGCCGTCAGGTCCACCAATTACAAATTTTCCGGTTGGATTGACGAGAAATTTTTTATCTTCGCACATCCAGCCCTTAGGGATTGATTTCTCAACGATTGGTTGAATTATGTCGCGAACATTTTTTTGGGTAAAATCTTCGGGATGTTGAATCGAAACTAAAATTGTTTCCGCTCCAACGGGTTTGCCATTTTCATATTTTAATGTCACTTGGCTTTTGGCGTCGGGTCCGAGATTGGGAATTTGCTTAGAGCGAACCGCATCCATAATATTATGCAAAATGCGATGAGCGTAAAAAATTGGTGCCGGCATTAATTCCAAAGTTTCGTTGCAAGCATAACCAAACATAATTCCTTGATCGCCCGCGCCTTCGTCTTTATTAGCGTTGGCATCAACTCCCATCGCAATGTCGGGTGATTGTCCGTGAATTAAATTAGTGATTTCAAGATTTTTCCAATCAAAACCTTTTTGCTCATAACCAATTTCTTTAACGGTTTGGCGGATAATATTTTCGACATCATTTTTAGTGATTTCGGGAGCGCGAATTTCGCCTCCAATAATTATGCGATTAGTGGTGGCAAAGGTTTCAATTGCAAGTCGCGATTGATTATCTTTGGCTAAATAGGCATCAACCAAACTATCGGAAATTTGGTCGCAAACCTTGTCGGGATGACCTTCCGAGACTGATTCCGAAGTGAACAAGAAATTATAAGGCATTGTAGAGTTGAGATAAAATTCAGGAAGGCTTTCCAAAAAATTTAAAAGATATTTAGAATGATTTTAGGTAACCGAGACGAAATGTTGTGTATTCTGTATCGAGCAAGCCAATTTTTCCAATATATCTTTGAGCTGATAAGCGAATAAAATCGCCACCAAAAGGTGAAACTTGAGCACCAACGCCATAAAGACCAATGGTTTCATGAGATTTGCGTTGAACTTCGGTTCCACCGGTTGGAGTATAATGAAGCTTACTTCCAATGTCAACAACTCCGGCTTCAACAAATAGTTCGGCTCGAGTTGGAATGATTGGCAAGAAGAATAAAGCGGTGGCATTGATTTGATCAGATTTATATTTCGCCGAATTTTCTAAAGAATTATAACCGTTGAGGCGATTATTTTTTAATGAAGTTTGCGACCAATTAACATTGATGCCAACAAAGCTAGAGCGGATGTGAACACCCAAAGCAATGTCTTCAAATTGGCGTAAATTTTCAAAAAAATCATTACTATTTTCAAATTTAGAATTGATGGATTTGTGTGAGAGCACCGATTTTCCTAATTCTATCGTGGCGTAAGTGCTGGCAAATGGGCTTAAAATCCCAGCGTTGGCGTTGGAAATTCCGCATAAAAAAATGCTTAACAATGCTAAAGTTTTTTTCATAATTTATTGGTAATTTTGTTAATTTTAAAAAAGTTTTAATTTATTGGCAGTTAAAGTGCAAGATTTATTCTTGCGATTGCTTCGTTTTTTCCGAGAAGTTCAATGACATCGAAAATTCCGCCAGAAGAGGAGGAGGAAAATGTTAAAGCAATTCTTAAAGCTATGCCAAAATCTTTAATTTTTAAATTATTTTTTTGACAAAAAACATCAAGATTATTTTTGATTGAATCATGGTTCCACTCTTGAATATCTAGGAATAAATTTTTTAAATTTTGTAATAATAATTTTTTTTCATCAATAATTTTTTGATCAGATTCGTTAATTTTTTCACGAAAATTTTCTTGATAAATTTCGCAAATTTTTGCCAATTGCGGAATTAATTCAACTTTTTCTTTAGAGAAATTAATTATTTTTAAAAATTTTTGTTGATTTTCACTAGTAATTCTGTGCTGTAAATAATTATTCACTAAAATTATCAAATCTTCATTATTTTTATTTTTAATATAATGTTTGTTAAGATGATTTAATTTAGCAAAATCAAAACGCGACGGAGACTTGCCAATGCTTGCTAAATTAAATAAATTGATTGCTTGCTCATCGGAAATAATTTCATCATTGCCATGCGACCAACCAAGTCTTAAAAGATAATTGCGAACGGCTTCGGGGATATAACCAAGATTTTTATATTCAATTACCGAAGTGGCGCCGTGGCGTTTCGACATTTTGGCACCGTCGGCGCCGTGAATTAAAGGAATGTGAGCAAATTGCGGAATATTCCAGCCCAATGCTTGATAAATAATTTTTTGACGAAAGCCGTTGGTGAAATGGTCGTCGCCACGAATAATGTGAGTAATATCCATATCGTGATCATCAACAACAACCGCTAGCATGTAGGTCGGAGAGCCATCGCTTCTTAGTAAAACTAAATCGTCTAATTCATTATTTTTAACTTCGGTTTTGCCTTGAACTAAATCCTCAATAATCGTCGAGCCTTCAAGCGGAGCCTTTAAGCGAATCACGGGTTTAACGCTTGAAGATTGTGACATTTTTTTATCACGCCACGAGCTTTTAAAACGAAAAACTTGTCCATTTTTTTCGGCATTTTGACGCATTTCTTCAAGCTCTTCGGCGGAGGTATAACAAAGATAAGCTTGATTTTTTTCAAGAAGTTGATGTGCAATTTCAGCGTGTCTTGTGATATTTTGTGATTGCAAAATATAATTGCCATCATGCTTCAAACCAAGCCAGTCAAGCCCTTGCAAGATTGCATCGATAGCTTGAGAAGTTGAGCGTTCTTTGTCGGTATCTTCAATTCGTAATAAAAATTTTCCAGAATTATTTTTCGCAAATAAATAATTGAACAAAGCGGTGCGAGCTCCGCCGATATGGAGATAGCCAGTTGGCGATGGCGCGAATCTAACAACTACGGACATGAATTTAAAAATTAAAGTAAATAAAATTGAGAAAGTTGTAATAAAATTAATTAAATTAAAAAAATATGATATAAAAAATTTTAAATTATTGACTTTGGATTCTAACAATATCAAATTTAAAAAAACCAATTTTTTATTCGATAATGAAATCAAATATTGATAATAAAACTATTCAAAATACACAACAAATGCCAATCTCTTCTGGTGCAGATATTGGTAGTAAATTGTTGGACAAAAAAGTTATTTCTGAAGATCAATTAAATATCGCTTTAAAAGAACGTGAAAGAGTTGGAAATACTCGAAGTTTAGGCGTTATTTTGGTCGATATGGGTTTCGTCTCCGAAGGGGCTTTGGGCGAAATTTTAAA
>CAJBXX010000081.1 GCA_903959715.1 uncultured Alphaproteobacteria bacterium
AAATTTTATTAAGAATTAAAATTTAATTTTTAAAATTTCAAACTTTGACAAAAAGTTTTGAA
Source organism: uncultured Alphaproteobacteria bacterium (assembly GCA_903959715.1). Lineage (GTDB taxonomy): Bacteria > Pseudomonadota > Alphaproteobacteria > Rickettsiales > UBA1997 > CAILUF01. Next base: position 63 of record CAJBXX010000081.1, read on the forward strand.
ATAAAATATCTTGATTCAAAAAAAATATAAACGCAAAAACTTAATCTTTGATTGAGCCAAAGGCTTTAAAAATATCGAATTCTTTAACTAAAAATACAAAATCTTATGAAACTTTGGAAACAAGTTCTTATCGGTCTATCTCTTGGCGTTATCGCCGGCATAACTCTTGAAAAAGATGTTGCTAGAGAATTAAAAATCTTCGGAACCATATTTATGAACCTCATTAAAATGGTCATTGTTCCTTTGATTTTTTTCGCATTACTTTCGGGTATAACTTCAATCAGCGGAGAAGGCAACTTTACCAGAGTTGGGATTAAAGGTTTTAGTGCTTATATTTTGACTGCAGTTTTTGCGGTTCTGATTGGAATCACCGCTGGTCATGTTTTAAAACCTGGTGAAGGCGTAAACATGCAAGAGCTCATAAAGCAATCCGAAACCGACAATAAAAAAGCTTTCGAAGATACTTTAAATGTTGCTAAAACTGAAAAAACTGCCAAAGATTTTTTGATCGAATTAATTCCAACTAATCCGATCAAAGCAATGGCTGATGACAAATATTTACAAATAATTGTTTTCACAATTTTTCTTGGCGTCGTTATTAATTTGGTTGGCGAAAAGGCAAAGCCAATTAAAGATATTATAAATTCGGGGGCTGCAGTTTTTTTTAGAACCATCGAAATCATCATTAAACTAGCACCGCTTGGAGTATTCGGATATATGGCTTTCTCGATAGCTGATCAAGGTCCCGAAATATTGCGATCTCTTGCAAAATTAATATTCACTGTTCTTTTTGCGTGCTTGGTTCAATATATTATTTTTGGAATTTTAATCGCATTTTTTGCAAGAATTTCTCCATTTCCATTTTATCGCAAAATCTTCTTTACTCAATCTCTTGCCTTTTCCACAAGTAGTAGCAAAGCAACACTTCCAACTGCAATGACTCAACTTCAAGATCGCTTAGGGGTTTCTAAAACCAACTCCAACTTCTTGATGCCACTCGGTGTCTGCATTAATATGGATGGAACCGCAATTTATCTCGGAATTTGTGCTCTATTTTTCGCTCAAGGATTCGGAATTGATTTAACTTTTCATAATTACATGATGTTAATTCTAACCTGCACTCTTGGCTCAATCGGTGCCGCCGGAATTCCTAGTGGTTCAATCATTTTCATGAGTATGGTTCTTGGTTCAATCGGCATTCCCGTTGAAGGCATTGTCGTTATTCTCGGCGTTGATCGCGTTCTTGACATGGTTCGCACCACCATCAACATCACAGGAGACAGTGCCATCACCCTAATTGTCGATAAAACCGAAGGCGGGTTAAATGAAAAATTATATTACTCCAAAGATGTTTAATTTGTTAAAAAACTTTGTAAAAAAAAGCTATGCACTTAATCTGTGCGTAGCTTTTTTTTATATATCAACCACAAATTCTTCATTCGCCCAATCAAAATTTTTAAATCAATATCAGCCGGAAATAAATAAAATTGAAAATTTTCTCAACAATATAAAAAATCTAAATTGTAAATTTATTCAAAATAGCAATGGCAATGTTGTTGAAGGCAAATTTTATTTATCGAGAAATGGAGAATCTTCCGGCAAAATGCGCATCGAATATCTAGCTGAACCAAAAGTTTTAATCGTAGTTAATGGCGCAATTTTATCATATCACGATATTGAACTTGACGAAGTTTCCCGACTTAGCACCAACACTACTCCGGCATCGTTTTTAACTCGCCCCAATATTTCATTTTCCGCCAAAGATGTTGAAATCACCAATATTACCAAAAATAATGATGAAATTAAAGTTTCGGTGATGAAAAAAAATCGCAAAGAAGCCGGAGAATTTAGTTTAATTTTCAAATTAAATCCTTTTGAATTCGTAAGAATGGAAGTTAAAAACGATTTAGAACAAACAATCTCAATTCAATTAAAAAACATTGATTTTCAAAGCAAAATATCCGATAAATTATTTATAATTAAAAATAAAGATAACGAATAATTTAAAAAAATGGCATTTTCTTCACCAAAAAAAAATGGCAATAAGCGTGCCGTTATTAGCGATATAAATATAACTCCTTTTGTCGATGTTCTTTTAGTTTTGTTAATTATATTTATGGTCGCGGCACCAATGCTTACAAGCTCTGTCGATATAAATCTTCCGCAAGGCGTTGAAACCGCAAATGAAGAAAAACTTCAAACTATCACGGTTTCGGTAAAAGCCGATGGCTCAATTTTTTTGCAAGATGATTTTATAAAATCGAGCATTTTGGCGTCGCGCCTTAAAGAAATTTCTGCCAATAATTTTTCTCAAAAAATTTTTGTTCGAGCTGATAAGGCATTGGATTATGGAAAGGTTATGGATGTCGTCAAAACCATTAGCATGGCGGGTTTTGCTCAAGTTGTATTAGTAACCGAAATTCCAAAATGATAAAAAATATTTTGTATTCTTTATTCATTCATTTTATATTATTTTCGGCGATTTATTTTGCTTTCATTAAAAAAAATAATAAAGAAATTGAAGCGGAACAAGAAATTTTAGTAAGCGTCATAACTCTTGATAGCAAAGGCGTCCCGCCGATCAACGAATCAACACAACAACCAAAAGAAAAACCAAAATTAGAAGAAAAAACAGAAACTCCCTCTGAAAAAAAAGAAAAACCAGAAGAATCAAAAAAAATTAAAAAAGAAGTTGAAACAAAAGAAAAATCTCCTAAAAAAATTATAAAAAAACCACAAAAAGAAGAAGCAAAAGTAAATGAAAATAACAAGCCAGACGCTGTAAAATCAGAGCAAAAAGATGATAATAAAGATTTTTTTAAAGTGATGAATTTGAAAGCTTTTAAAAATATCACCGATGATGTAAAGGGCTCAACATTATCGATTCGAGAGACCATAAATATTCAATCACAACTCAAGCTTTGTTATAGAAGAGCCCTAGAGGAATCAGGCTTTGAAAGCAAAACCAAAATTGTTATTAGAATCGAAATAAGCCAAGATGGCTACATTCAAAACGATTTAGATGAAATGATCGATATTGAAAAATATAACAATCCCGTTTATAAAGATTATAAAATTGTGATTGATAATATTAAGAGAGCTTTAGATTTATGTAGCCCGCTTCGCAATTTACCAATTGAAAAATATGATTCTTGGAAAGAAATTATTTTACAATTTGATGTTGGCAAAGATGCGAATTAATTTCGTTGTGTTTTTAAACATATATCTCCGTTTTATTTAGTATTTGTTTTTTATTTGTTTCCAATTTTTCGATTGATGTTTTAATAATATCAACTCCCGGAGACTTTTTTTGTTGCGTCGAACAAAGATTCGCTATCGAGACAATTCCCGCTCCCAACGCTGACAATCCCGTATGATAAAGTGCATTTAATGGGTTTAGAACAGATTCTTGAAAAATGCCACCAATATTTACTTGTTGACCATATAGAGATCTTAAAGTATTAGAAGAATTAGATATAGTTTTATAATTATCTTGCGATTTAACAAAATCTTTCAAATTTGAAATATCATTACTATTTAAATCTCTATCCAAATCACGAAATTTTTCTACATCTTCACACGCCCTTATTTTATTTTTTAAGTTTTCGTTTAAAAAAACTTGCCCAAGAAGGGAATCTGTTTCATAAACAAACTTACTCACATATTCACTAGGAAATATCTTTATTATCGCACTTTTTCTCTCAATTTCCTGGGAAATAATTTTCTCTTTTTGATCATTTTTACTTTTTTTATCTTGCGGTAAAATATCTTTCAAAACACAATCTTCTAAAAAACTTGAATCCCCAGATTTAGCAAATTCAAGCGGATATAAAAGCTTCATTTCCGCCAAAACCTTTTTGGATTTTTCTTTGACTTGATTAGGAGCTTCTTCTGAACCTTGTTGATTTGTTAATTCTTTTTTCTCTCTATATTTAAGAAGCGCCTCTCTCCATGTTAAAAAAGATAACATTGCGTCAAAAGAACTTATTTTATCACCTGTCTCTCCCACCATAGTAAAAAATATTTTTTAATAATTGATTGATATAAATTAATTATTTTCTTCTTGATTTTGCCCTATATTTTTAACATCACCAATATTTTTAATAATTCCGATTGCAATCATTAAATTAATTGAAAAAATCAATAAAAGACTTATAAAGAATGTTAATATTTTTTCAAGTAAATTATTATTATAAGCGATTAAAGAAAGTAAAGCTATTAAACCGCTATAAGCGACCGATAATGAAGAAATTTTTTTTATATAATCTTGAAATAAAAACAAGCCTGACAAGCCACTAATACAAACAAAAATTAAAAGTAAATATGAGATTATTGTCATTTTTTAAGAAAAATTTTTTATTTTTTATTTTCAATATTTTGATTTTTCAAAATATTGCGAAAGCAGAACTTATCGAGCTTCGCAACGAAGAAAAAGCTTTTGGCGATTGGAAAGTTTATTGCGAAATTGACGACATGATGAGTTCGGCACATTGCAAAATTGCTTCCAGATTTTATGATAATTCTTCGGTAATTTCTTTGCAACCAACAAATCATTTTGCCAATGAATTTTTTATAATTATTCCAAAAATAAAAATTGGCACTTTTGCCAAAATTCGCGTTGATAAAAATGATTTAATTTTATCGCAAAATGCTTCGCAAAAAGAGTTTGGATTGGTGCCAATCAGTGCTCAACAAAAAAATATTTTATATTCGCAAATGAAAAATGGTGAATATTTATTTTTAAGATTTAATGTTGGCGATTCTGAAAAAGAAATTACTGCCAAATTAAATCTTAAAGATTTTATAAAAGCATTTGAATACTACTCTAACAAGGTTTTTAACAAATAATTTATTTTATGTCAAAGAAAATTCGTATCGCCGTCAACGGCCCTGGAAGAATTGGTCGCGCCATTATTCGCGCAATTTATGAAGAAAAAATGAGCGATGATTTTGAAATAGTCGCCGTCAACGGATCGGCTCCAATCGAGACCATCAAGCATCTTTTAAAATATGATTCCGTTCATGGTCGCTTTAATCATGAAGTTGAAATTCGTGATCATAATTTATTCGTTGATAATAAAAAAATTCTTTTAACGGCGGAACGAGATCCGAAAAAATTGAATTGGAAAGAGCATAATATTGATGTTGTTTTTGAATGCACGGGGGCTTTTACCAAGCATGATGACGCCTATCAACACATCACTTCGGGTGCTAAAAAAGTTATTATTTCCGCTCCCGCCAAAGAAGATTCGGTTAAAACAATAGTTTACGGCGTTAATCACGATAAATTAACAAAAAATGATGATGTCATTTCAATCGGATCCTGCACCACCAATTGTCTAGCACCGATTGCCAAAGTTTTGAACGATAAAATTGGCATCGAAAAAGGCTTCATGACAACAATTCACGCCTACACTAACGATCAAAATATTGTTGATAATACTCACAAAGATTTGCGTCGAGCTCGTGCTTGTGCCATGTCGATGATTCCAACTTCAACTGGGGCCGCCAAGGCGATTGGCTTGGTTTTACCCGAACTTAACGGCAAACTCGACGGCGTTGCCATCAGAGTTCCAACTCCAAATGTTTCAATGGTTGATTTAAATTTTATTGCCAAAAAAAACACTTCAATCGCCGAAGTTAATGCCATAATTAAGGAAGCTTCGATGGGCAACATGAAAAGGGTTTTGGGCTATATCGACGAGCCTTTGGTTTCAATCGATTTCAATCATAGCAACATTAGCTCAAATTTTGATTCAACTCAAACTAAAGTTATTGGTGGCAATATGGTTAAAGTATGTTCATGGTATGATAATGAATGGGCTTTTTCGGTTCGCATGCTTGATGTCGCGAAATTTATGATGAAATAAATTTTGTTTAAAATTAACTAAAAAAAGCCTCATATTTTTAAAATATGAGGCTTTTTTGTTGGCAAAATTATTTTAATTAATTGAATATAACAATTTCTGAGCGACGATTTTTTGACCAAGCATTTTCATCGTGTGCAGGATCTGCTGGCTTGTTTTCGCCATAGCTAACTACTGAAATTTTTGTAGATTTCATGCCAGATTTAACTAAGAATTTTTTGATTTCTTGAGCTCTTTTTTTGCCCAATTTTTTATTGTAAAGATTAGAGCCTCTTTCATCGCAATGACCTTCAACAATTATAACAATTTTTGCATCAGATTTTATTAAAGGCAAAATTTCACTTTTTAGTAAATTGTTCTTCTCTTCACTTAAAGAATAATTATTGGTGTCAAAATAAATTATTTTGCGGGCAATTTCATTTTTGCCACTTTTATTTTTTTTGTTTGATTCGGCTTTAATTTCATTTGAATCATTAGTTTTATCATCTTTTTGTGATAACCCCTTAGAGCATGAATATGTAATTGCGGTGATTAGTAAAAAAGATAATAATTTTTTTTGCATAAAGATAAATATTTTGTTAATAATTTAATCTTAGATTATGTAAATCTAAATTTTTTTAGCAATCAAAAATTATTACAAAAACAATTTTTGATTTTTATGATTTTTTTTTGAAAAAAAAATTTATTAATAACAACT
>CAJBXX010000082.1 GCA_903959715.1 uncultured Alphaproteobacteria bacterium
AGATTATTAATTTTAAATTAGATAAAGTTAAATTACTTTAATAAACCAAGATTTTCAACAAACAAAATGCAATTTTTTTTAAAAACTTTATTATTTGTCTCTTTAGCTCTACAAAATAGCTTTGGAGCCAGCTCTTCTTTGCAAAATCACGAACTTAGTGGAGCCAAAACGGCTTTGATTGCCAGTTTTTACGAACAAAATGGTACTCAAAAATTGGTCGCCGGCGTTGAATTTCAATTGCAAGAAGGTTGGAAAATCTACGGCAACGATGATAGCGGAATGGGCATGCCTCCCGAATTTAACTTTAGTGCTTCGCAAAATTATAAAAGCCACAATATTTTTTATCCGCAGGCGATTGCTGGTTTTGAAAAAATTGGCACCGAAGAAATTAAATATAAATATTATAAAAACTCGACGATCTTTCCAATTTTCATTGAAATTCTTGATAAAAATCAGCCAACAAAATTAAATTTAAAGCTTTCCTTTGCTCTTTGTAAAGATGTTTGCGTCCCTGTCAATCAAGAGTTTAGCCTGATTGTTAATCAAGAAATCGATACAAATTCTATCACCAAAATTGAAAAATTTTATGGACAAAATCTTGTTGAAAAAAACCTTAATTCGTCGGAAAATTTTTCTGCAATTGACATGTCTTTTGGCGATGTCATTAAGGTTAAAAAAAATCCTAACAAAATTTATTTAATGATATTATTGGCAATGCTCGGTGGCTTAATTTTAAATATTATGCCTTGCGTTTTACCGGTAATTTCCATCAAATTAATTTCAGTTCTTAAGCATTCGGGAGCACCGATTTCTAGAATCCGCTTTAGTTTTTTTGCAACCATAATTGGCATTTTAAGTTGTTTTATAGTTTTGGCATTTTTCTCTTACATAATTCAATCCGCAGGCAGTTCTTTGGGCTGGGGATTTCAATTTCAAAATCCATTTTTCTTAACTTTTTTAATAATAATTTTAACACTTTTTATTGCCGAACTTTTAGGAATTTTTGAAATTAGTTTTAGTCAAATTTTAGCGACATTTCTTGATAAAAAAATTTCCGAAAAAGAAATGCAAAAAAATATTTTTATGCCTAATTTTTTATCAGGAATTCTTGCTGTTCTCCTAGCAACTCCTTGTTCGGCACCATTTTTAGGAAGCGCTATTTCTTTTGCTTTAACGCAAGATTTTCTAACAATTTTGTTAATTTTTATTTTTATCGGCATTGGTTTTTCAACTCCCTACCTAATTTTAATCGCATCGCCACAATTAATAAATTTATTGCCAAAACCCGGAAAATGGATGTTAAAAATAAAGCATTTAATGGCAGGATTTCTATTGGCAACCGCGGTTTGGATCACATTTATTCTCAGCAACACCATCGGAATTTTTCCATCATTATTGGTTTCAATTTTTTCAATTTTAATTTTCTTTTCACTAAAAATTAAAACTAAAATTATTAAAATAATTTTTGTAATAATTTTAATAATTTTATCTTTCACTTTGCCTTTTGATTTCCACGAAAGACAAGCCAAATTAAAGAATGAAAGAAATAGTTATTGGCAAGTTTTTGATGAATCAATTTTACAAAATTTAATTTCTGAAAATAAAATTATAATTGTTGATGTGACCGCCGATTGGTGCCTTACTTGCAAATTCAATAAAATTTTGGTTTTGAATGATGATGAAATTGTTAATAAGCTGAAAAGTGGCGAGGTTATTGGGCTTCGAGCCGATATCACTCAACCCGATTCCGATGTAATGAAATTTTTATCCAAGCATAATCGTTATGCCATTCCATTCAATGCGGTTTATGGTCCGAAGGCTAAAAACGGTCTTTTAGCTAGCGAATTTTTGAACAAAAAACAGCTTCTCGAATTAATTGAAAAAGCTCAATAATTGTGTGCCCACAGCTTCGTTTTTAATCATCTTTTTATTTTATAAATTCTATTATCGAGTTTGATTAAAATTCCATCTTGGCTTTTTTTAAGATTTTCTTCAATTTGCTCAAAAGAATCTTTAAAAATATTTTCTCCAAATATCACATTTAAAACACCGATTATTTTCTTAAGATTAAATAAAAATTCTTTATCAATAAATATTTTTGGCGCCAAAACATTCATGATTCTATAGCAATTTTGACCCGTTATTAATTTAAGATCATCATTGCAGGCATAACCAATTCTATCAAGCTTTCCAGCGATCACAAAACCCGCATCCTTTTTCTCAAAATTTGAATTAAAAAAATATAACCAAGGATCAGCATAATAAAAATCCTCAAGCTTTATATTTTTCTTAAAAAATTCTATATTTTCTTCACTAAATTCATTGCTTATAAGTAAAGCGTTGGTTTTGTTGTAATAAGATAAAAAATGCGAAGTATATAACCCGTTAAAAAACGAATAAAAAACATTTACACCCTTGAAAGATTCTTTAATTTTTGGATTTTTTTTATCAAAATTATCTTCAAAAAAATCTTTTGGCGCAATTGGATATTTTGATTGATTATAAAATTTTTCATTAACATTATTTTCAACTGGAAAATCTTGTAAAACATTGTTTTTTATAGCTTTAACGAATATTTTAATTTGAGTTTGTTGCTCAAAAAAA
>CAJBXX010000083.1 GCA_903959715.1 uncultured Alphaproteobacteria bacterium
CAACAAGAATTATATTTGGTCGTGCTAACGCAACAAGAATTATATTTGGTCGTGCTAACGCAACAAGAATTATATTTGGTCGTGCTAACGCAACAAGAATTATATTTGGTCGTGCTAACGCAACGACAGGTCGAGCGCATGTTCGAGTCATGCCGAGGGCACCAAAATTAAGATAACGCAACAAGAATTATATTTGGTCGCGTTGACGCAAATTTTTGCTAATTATTTTTTATATTTTAAAAAGCAAAAAATTTTTTTTTCACAAAATTTAATTTTTTTGTTTACAATTAAAATAAATTTTCTAACTTGCGCCACTCTTTTTATATTTTTTTATAGACATTCTTTTCAAAAATTGTTTAAATTTTTGTTTTTTTTATTAATTATTTTACCCTTAAAAAGAAATGGAACCAGAACAAGAATACGACCGAAGATCCTCTTCAAATTCAAAAATTCATTATTTGCATTCTGCGGATAAAAAATCCTCAAAATCAAGCAAGAATTCCACGGCAAAATCCAAAAAGCAAAATCAAGAAGAGGCTTTAGGCTCTAAGCTTGTTACCGTTAATGAGTTTATAAAAAATTCTTTACCGTCAACGCCAGTTTATTGTATTCGTCCTGCGATTATCAAAAAAGCGGTTGATTTTTTTGCTGATAATTTTTCATCGACAAAAAACTCCACAGAAATTTTATATTCCGTAAAAAGCAATCCGGATCGCCAAGTTTTATCGCATTTATTTGCGTCTGGAGTTAAGCATTTTGATGTTGCTTCAATCGTTGAAGTTAAACTTATTAATGAGCTTTTTGGCGATAAAGTAAAAATGTATTTCATGCATCCAATTAAATCTCGCGAATCAATCAAAGAAGCTTATTTTGATTTTGGAATTAGAGATTTTTCATTGGATTCTTTTGACGAATTGCACAAAATCTTAGATGCAACCAATAACGCGAAAGACCTAGGGCTTCATGTTCGCTTATCAATTCCGAATTCACATTCGGCAATCGATTTATCTGGTAAATTTGGAATTTTACCTTCGGAATCGGTAGGATTATTGAGAAAAGTTCGCGCTTCAGCGCAAAGGCTCGGAATTTGTTTTCATGTTGGCTCACAATGCATGGACCCAGTTGAATACAGAAACGCCATCATGATAACCAAAGAAGTTGTCGAAAATGCCAAAGTTAATCTCGATGTGCTCGATGTTGGCGGTGGCTTTCCTTCAATTTATCCGGGCATGACTCCACCAAATTTACAAAGCTATTTCGACGAAATTTTTGATTCAATCAACCAATTAAATTTGAACAGTAAATGTAAAATTTGGTGCGAACCGGGAAGGGCTTTGGTTGCCGAAGCTGGGTCTTTGGTGGTTAGGGTTGAGGGACGCAAAAACAACATGCTTTACATCAATGACGGAACTTATGGTGGCTTATTTGACGCGGGCTATCCGGGTTTTATTTATCATACCAAAGCGATTAAAGTTGCAAAAAAATCGACATTCTCTTCGCAAAAAGACGCTTTCGGATTTTATGGTCCAACCTGCGATTCGCTTGACACCATGAAGGGTCCATTTTATTTACCAGAAAATATTGGTGAAGGTGATTACATTGAAATTGGTCAACTTGGAGCTTACTCTCGAAGCATTCGCACCGAATTTAACGGCTTCAACAAAAACATTCAAATCGAAGTTAAAGATGAGCCTTTAGAATCAATGTATCTAGACTCATCTTCGCAAGAAATATCTAATAAATTTAAATTTTAATTGTCATGACAGCTAAAAAAATTACTAAAAAAGATTTACTAAAAAAACAAATTAAACATATCGATATCACTTCATTTGATGCACGCCCAATAATCAAGCAAATGGACAACATGTCCTTTACTTCAAGAGATTTGGCTCGTGCTACCGAAATTTTTAACATGATGTTGGCGGATAAATCTTGCTCAAATATTTTAACTTTAGCGGGATCGACTTCGGCTGGCGGATGCATGAAGCTTTATGCTGACATGATAAAATATAACATGATTGATGCCATCGTGGCAACTGGCGCTTCAATCGTTGATATGGATTTTTTCGAAGCCTTGGGATTCAAGCATTATCAAGGAACGCCATTCATTGACGATAAATTTTTACGCGATAATTATATCGACAGAATTTACGATACTTACATCGATGAACAAGATTTACAAAAATGCGATAATGCCATTTTTGAAATCGCCAATTCTTTGAAAGCAAAACCTTATTCTTCACGCGAATTCATTGCCGAAATGGGCAAATATTTGCAAAAACATGCCAAGAAAAAAGATTCATTGATTCAATTGGCTTACGAAAATAATGTGCCAATTTTTTGCCCCGCTTTCACTGATTCTTCTGCCGGCTTTGGCTTGGTTTTGCATCAAGTTAAAAATCCAAAATCACATCTTACGATAGATTCCATTCGTGACTTCCGCGAACTTACCGATATTAAAATTAAAGCCGGAACTACGGGATTATTGATGATTGGTGGCGGTGTGCCAAAAAATTTCGTGCAAGATACTGTAGTTTGTGCCGAAATTTTGGGAAAAGAAGTTGATATGCATAAATACGCAATTCAAATTACCGTTGCCGATCAAAGAGACGGAGCGTGCTCTTCTTCAACCTTGAAAGAAGCCTGCTCTTGGGGCAAAGTTGATACTGCGTTCGAGCAAATGGTTTATGCCGAAGCAACTTCAGTAATTCCTTTGTTGGCATCAAGCGCTTATCACGAAGGTAATTGGAAGAAAAGAAAAAGAAAAAACTTTAGCAAATTATTTGACTAGAATTATAAAATAATTTTTCTATTCTTAGAAAAATAAAATTAATTTTGCCCTCGAATTAAGTGATAAATTTTGTAAATTTTGTGCATTTTAATAAATAATTATGCAGATAAAGTTTACAAAAAACTTATCGTGGTTGTTGGAAATTCGCCCGAAGCGATGCAATATTAGTTGTTAAAATATTTCAACCAAACGCTGTTTTTTAATATCATGCTCGAGCAAAAATCGATTACAAAAATAATTTTACTCCATCTTTTTGTAATTTTTTTGACCACATTAAATCTTTCCAACATAAAAATCGCTGGCATTTCTCAAATCATGCCACTCTTCGATTTGATGGCAATTTTTTATTTCACAGTTTTAAAAAATAAATTTGGTTTATGGTTTATTTTTATTCTCGGTATTTGGAGCGATGCCTTGAGTGGCAATCTTTTGGGACTCACCTCTCTTTGTTATATCATATTAATAAAACTATTTTCACTTTTTAATAATAGAATTTTGGTGCGAGAGAATTTTATACAAATTTGGCAACAATTTGCGGTTTTTTGCTTTTTATTTTTATTCGTCAAATGGATTATATTAATAATAATAAATGGCAAAACTAGCTCAATTACAAACCTTCTTATTCAACTGCTTTTGTCGTCATTTTTTTATGTTTTAATGCATATGCTTTTCGATTATTTAAGCAAAAAATTATTAGGAGAATAAAATGCTCCGCGACATTAGAAAAAACAAAATATTCAATCGCAGAGCAATGATTCTTGGCATGGCACAATCTGGCCTCGCTAGCGTTTTAGTTTTGCGTCTCGGCTATCTTCAAATTTGGAAACATGACGAATATAAAAACCAATCTGACAGCAATCGCATTAAGCCCGTAATCAATCCATCTGGCAGAGGCACTATTTTTGATAGATATGGCCTTCCCTTGACAAGAAATGAAAGCAATTTTCGCCTTTTGATGTATCTCGATAAAAAAAGAAGCTCCGAAGAGGTTATAGAAAAAATTTGCAAAATTTTAGGAAGCTCCGAAGAGGATAAAAAAATGTTTCATGCCAAAATAAAAAATGCTAAAAGAAAAAATGTGGTTTCGCTTATTGATAATCTTGGCTGGGACGATCTAGCAAGAATTGAAACCAACTTTCATAAACTCCCCGGAGTTTCAATTGAAAGTGGCATTATTAGAAAATATCCATATCCTCACGAGACCGCGCATTTCCTTGGTTATGTTTCTTTGCCGGCCGAAAAAGAAATCGAAGAAAGTGAACAGAATTTATTTATGCATCCCGATTTTAGAATTGGCAAATCGGGAATTGAGAAAACTTTCGATGTCGCGCTTAGAGGAAAATATGGCGTAAAATATGTTGAGGTCAATGTTCACGAAGTCCCGCTTAGAACCCTTTCAGTAAAGCAACCGATAGACGGTTCGAGAATTAATTTAACCATAGATTTTGGTTTACAAAAATTCGTTACCGAAAGAATTAAAAATGATGTGGCATCGGTCGTGGTAATGGATGTTAAAACCGGCGAGATCTTGAGCTACGCTTCGTCACCAGCCTTTGACGGCAATAATTTTGTTGAAGGCGTTTCCAAAGATTATTGGAAACAACTAAATGAAGATCAACGAAAACCCCTAAACAACAAACCGATTTCAGCACTTTATCCACCAGGATCAACATTTAAATTAATGGTTGCACTTGCCGCACTTGAAAATGGATATAACCCCTCAAATAAAGTTTTTTGCAACGGTTCTTATCAATTAGGAAAAAGAACTTTTCATTGCTGGCAAGAAAAAGGGCATGGATCCCTTGATTTAGTAGGTGCCATTATGAATTCTTGCAATGTTTATTTTTATACTCTTGCCAATCAAATTGGTCATGAAAAATTTACCGAAATGGCAAAAAGATTCGGCTTTGGAGAAAAATTTGACATTAGTTTATACGGAGCGAAATCAGGAATGGTGCCGTCGGAAGAATGGAAACTTAAAGTTTTTAATCAACCTTGGGTGAGGGGCGACACTCTAAACACCGCAATTGGACAAGGCAATGTTTTGTCGACGCCATTACAGCTCGCGGTTGCCGTCGCAAGAATCGCCAATGGCGGAGTGCCGATTCGTCCTTACTTAGTCAGAAATAGCAATATTTTTAAACAATATGACGCTTTAAAAAACGATCCGATTGTTGATCGCAATTTTTTAAAACTCGTACAAGAGGGAATGAGAAAAGTTGTTAACGAACCAGGCGGAACCGCTTACGGCAAAAGAATAGGAATTCAAGGATTTGAAATGGCTGGCAAAACCGGAACCTCGCAAATAATTTCTAAACGCGAAAAAGAAATGACAAAAGCCGAAAGTGAAAATAACGCTAATCATGCCATATTTATTGGCTACGCACCGGTTCATGATCCAAAATATGCAATTTCAGTCGTAGTTGAGCATGGTAAAAGTGGCTCAATGGCGGCGGCACCAATCGCTAAAGATGTTTTCATGGAAGTTCAAGGTCTTAACAAAACTTTTAAAAATAAGGCTTGATAAATGATTATAAAAATTCCGTTTTTTAAAAAAAAATTTATTCTCGAGCTGTGGGAAATTAAAGCTATTTTTAAGCTTTTACTAAGAAAATTAGCTTATAGTTTTTTTATTCAAAAATTGATAACTATCATTTTATTTTCATATTTATTATTTGTTTATAAAACTAGTAGTAAAAAATTTATTGGTTTAGAAAAAATTTTTACAATAATAGATTCTAAAAAACCCATTATTTTTGCTTTTTGGCACAATCGCTTGATGATGATTCCTTTTTTTGCGATTAAAGTTAGAAAAAAATTTAAAAATCACAATTTTATGACCCTCGCATCAAAGCATGGCGACGGCAAATTTGTAGGAATGGTGATGGAAAAATTTGGTTTGGTTTCAATTTTAGGCTCAACAAAAGATGGCAGAAAATCTTCGCGTGGCATCGATTATTCAAGCATGCGAAAAATAATTAATAATCTAAAAAATTATTGCTCTTTAGGCATTACTCCCGATGGTCCGCGCGGACCAAATCAACAAATAAATGGTGAATTATTAAATATCGCCCGCCTTACAAATTCATATGTAATCGCCATATCTTATTCATCGTCAAATTTTAAAATTATTAAAAAAAGTTGGGATAAATTTAAAATTCCTTTACCTTTTTCAAAATTATGTTTTGTTGTTGATGAAATTTATTTTGAAAT
The DNA here is from genome assembly GCA_903959715.1 of uncultured Alphaproteobacteria bacterium. Classification (GTDB taxonomy): domain Bacteria; phylum Pseudomonadota; class Alphaproteobacteria; order Rickettsiales; family UBA1997; genus CAILUF01. The sequence continues at coordinate 6,005 of CAJBXX010000083.1, forward strand.
AAAAAAAGAAGATAAAAATGCAGAAGAAAATTTTGATAAACAAAAAAATTCTATAACCGAGCGTTTAAATTTTGTGCAAAAAAAATGCGATGATTTCGTTGAAAGAAATTACGATAATTTAAATTGATTTTGAAGAAATCAAAACCGAAGCGATTGCCTGACAAGCAATTCCCTCTTCTCTACCAATGAATCCTAGCATTTCTGTTGTTGTCGCCTTAATATTAATTCTTTGCGAAGATATTCCCAAAATCCCCGAAAGCTCTTCTTTCATTTTATTTTTATATTTCAAAATTTTTGGTTTTTCGCAAATTATTGTTAGGTCAATATTTAAAATCGTGGCACTAAAATTTTGAATAATTTCGTAAACTTTTTTGAGCATTTCGCGCGAATCACAATTTTTCCATTTTTGCTCGCTTGGCGGAAAATGCTCGCCAATATCACCGTGACCAATCGCCCCCAAAAGCGCGTCAATTAAAGCGTGAATCCCAACATCGCCATCGGAATGAGCGAGAATTTTTTTATCGAATTCGATTTCGGTTCCGCAAAGTCGAATAAAATTATTTTCACCATTTTCAATTTTACGAAAAGCATGCACATCAAAACCGATGCCAGATCTGGTTTCTTCGCGATAATCATCTATTAAAAATGGAATCATATGCTTGGCGCGATCATAATCTTCTTCGGTGGTAATTTTAAAATTATTTTGCGACCCCGGAACAATAGCGACGGGTATTCCCGCATATTCATTCAATGCCGAATCGTCGGTAAAATTTAAATCTTTGAAAGCAATATGTGAATTTAAAATATCTTGATATAAAAATCCTTGTGGGGTTTGTGCACGCCATAAATTTTCTCGCTCTAAGGTCCACTCAATTTTACCATCGCCAATTTTTTTAATGGTATCTTCAACGACGATTGCCGGAATAACGGCGGGATGAGTTTCGAGTTTTTCCAAAATGCCATTGATTATTCTTTTTGAAACAAAAGGGCGAACACCATCATGAATCAAGACTTTGCTGGGTTTGTAATCGATTAATTCTTCGAGTCCGATGCGAATAGAGGATTGCCTAGTTTCGCCACCGAAAACTGGATTCAATAAATCCAAACCAATTGTCGCCTGCTCATAAAGTTCAACATCGTCAGGATGGATTACGCATAAAACATCGGAAACTTGAGGATGATTTAAAAATGCCATAATTGAATGGCGCAGCATTGGCATTCCTGCCAGCGGAAGATATTGCTTGGGAATTCCTTCGCCCCGATTAAAACGATTTCCTCTTCCGCAAGCGGTGATTAGGGCAACAATTTTTTCCATGATTTTTAGAGAATAAATTATATTTTATCTTCGATTCTTTTAACCATTTCTTCGCGGAAATTTTTGATTAAACCTTGAACCGGCCAAGCCGCAGCGTCGCCCAAAGCACAAATTGTGTGACCTTCGATTTGCTTACTTAAATTATAAAGTTGATCAATTTCTGCAACTTTGGCATCGCCCTTAACCATGCGATCCATAATTCGCATCATCCAGCCTGTGCCTTCGCGACAAGGCGTGCATTGCCCGCAAGATTCATGTTTATAAAAATGTGAAAGACGGGCGATGGCATCGATAACATCGGTTGATTTATTCATAACAATGACTCCAGCAGTTCCAAGCCCAGTGCCAACCGCTTTCAATGAATCGAAATCCATTAAAACCGTATCACAAATTTCTTTTTTAATTAATGGCACCGAAGACCCGCCCGGAATTATCGCTAATAGATTATCCCATCCACCGACAACTCCGCCCGCATGTTTTTCAATTAATTCTTTTAGCGGAATTCCCATTTCTTCTTCAATGTTGCAAGGCTTATTAACATGCCCGGAAATACAAAAAATTTTGGTGCCGGTGTTTTTTTCGCGACCAATTGATGCAAACCATTCGGCTCCGCGACGCAAAATTTCGGGAACCACAGCGATTGACTCAACATTGTTAACAACTGTTGGAGAACCATATAAGCCAATTAAGGCTGGAAATGGAGGCTTGAGTCGCGGTTGACCTTTGTTGCCTTCGAGGCTTTCGAGAAGAGCGGTTTCTTCGCCACAAATGTAAGCTCCCGCACCGCGATGAATAAAAATATCTAAATCCCAACCTGAATTACAAGCATTTTTACCGATTAATTTAGCGTCATAAGCTTCATCAATAGCTTGTTGCAAAGCAACTGATTCGTTGTAATATTCGCCACGAATATAAATGTAGCAAGTGTTGGCGTTAATTGCTTTCGAGGCAATTAAACAACCTTCTATTAATTTATGAGGCTCATTGCGTAAAATGTCGCGGTCCTTACAAGTTCCCGGCTCAGATTCGTCAGCGTTAATAACTAAATAATGCGGTTTGCCAATTTTTGGATCAGTTTTTTTGGGAACAAAAGACCATTTGGTGCCAGTTGGAAATCCCGCTCCACCCCTTCCTCTTAAACCAGAATTTTTTATCTGCTCGATTATCCACTCGCTTCCATTATCCATAAATTTTTTTGTTTGCGACCAATCGCCTCTTTGTTTTGAAGTTTCGAGTTTTGGCGATTGAAAACCATATAAATTTGTAAAAATTTTATCTTGTTCTTTAAGCATTTTGGAAAATTTTTAAATTGGTTACGAAAGAAAATTATTTTTTTGAGAAATTTTAAAAAAATAACTTTAATTTTAGTAAAATTAATTTGCTAAAAAAAAATTTTAAAATAACTTATCAAAAATAAAATAAATTTGCAAATTAATAATAAAATTAAAATCCGGTGAAGATTTACAAAAAAATCATTAAATACAGCTTTTTATTTTCACTAATTTTTTGTGACTTTTCATGCTCGCAAGGAAGAGTGGACCCTTATTTCGATGATGTCGGGTTGACGGAGCAAGACATCAAAGATACAATCATAAAATCGAAAACCGAGCGGAAAAAAAACAGAGAAGAAGCGTTAAAATCGGACATGCCGATTCCGCGATTAAACAAAATCATTATTGCCCCACCAATTCCGAAAATTGGTGGTGAAAAAATAATTTCTTTTTATGTAACCGATCAAGTTCCGCTTCGCGATGTGCTTATAGAACTTGGTAGAATTGCCGAAATTGATGTTGATGTTGATCCAAAAATCGCTGGAGGCGTAATTATCAATGCTAAAAATCGCCCTTTTAAAGAAATTATCGATCGCATCGCAACCCAAGGGAATCTTCGCTACTCATACAAAAACAAAGTTTTATATTTTGAAACCGACAAACCTTTCATGAAAAATTATTTCGTCGACTACCTCGATGATTCTCCGCTTTGGGACGATGTCCAAACCAATATTGAAAATATTTTCACTTCAGAAAAAGACTCAAGCGAAAGCGAATCCACATCAAGCGTTACGCCCAACAAAACTGCTGGCATGTTGACAATTTACGCAACTGGTAAACAACATCAAGCGATTGAAAAATATTTAGAAGATGTAAGTAAACAATCTTCGACACAAGTTTTAATCGAAGCAAAAGTTGTGGAAGTTTCGCTTTCCGATAAATTCAGAGCTGGCATTGATTGGTCGCAAGATCTTTTTAAATTCAACTCTCCCGATGCAGATACCAACTTTGCTCCAATGACAACGCTAGCAAATCCAGCGATGAAAATTTTTGGTGGCGACATTAATATTGCGGTTGACGCCATGTCAAAATTTGGCTCAACCAAAGCCATCTCAAGCCCAAGAATTCACGCTATGAACAATCAAAAAGCATCGCTAAATTTTGCCGAAAAACTTGTTTATTTCAAAGTTGAAGCTCAACAAAGTGCACAAGGAACAACCACGGGAACGGCGGCCTCAACAGTTGCAACCACAGTCACCTCAACTAAGCAAGAAGAGAATGTCGGAGTTCAAATTGAAATTACACCGTCGATCAATTTAAAAACCGGCGAAATCACCATGAATATTTCGCCAAAAATTACGCAAAAAACTGGTGATGTTAAAGATCCCGCAACCGCCAACACTACAACCTTTAGCTATGCTAATTCAGTTCCAATAATAACAACTCGCGAAATAACAACTTCAGTAAAAATCGCCTCTGGAAATGTCGTAATTTTGGGAGGATTGATGAAAGATACCTCGACTGGAAGCGAAGGCGGAATTCCATTCTTAAGACGCATTCCAATTTTCGGATGGCTTTTTAAATCAATGGAAAAATCATCTGATGTTAGCGAAACTGTCATATTTATTAAAGCGACTATTGTTAATAGCGGAACCAGTGCTAATAAAATTGATCGCGACTTGCAAGAGAAGTATGATGTAAATCGTCGAATTTATTTTTAAAAATGAAGTCTATTCTAAAATATATTTTAAAAAACGGCCTTAGAGACAGGCTTTACCTCGGACTCTTCATCGCCATAGCCAGCGCCTTTGCGATCTCAACATTTCTTGGAACCACCATGCTTGTTGAGCAAAATCAATCTTCAATAATTTATTCTCTCGCTACAACTCGAACAATATTGTCGATTGGAATTATTTTATTTGTGTGCATAAATTTAAGTCGAGCCTTCGACAACAAAGAAATCGAATTCATTTTGTCAAAAGCCGTTTCTCGCGAAAAATTTATTCTCAGCTATTTATTGGGTTTTTTTATCGCCAGCACTTTAATTCTAACGCCAATAACCGCAATGGTTTATCTCATATTTCCAATTAACAAAATCGGCACTTTTTTTTGGTTTTTAACAACATTATCTGAAAATTTAATAGTTATTAGCTTCGCTCTCTTAAGCTCTTTAATTTTAAAAAATTCTTTTTCGGCAATCTTAGCTTCATTTGGATTTTATGCCCTCTCTCGCTTGATGGGAATGTTTGTGATGGCGATAGAATTGCCCGAAGAATATTCTTCCACAACTCAAGGTGGCTTGGCAAGTGTTTTAAAAATTTTATCGGTTCTATTTCCGCGTCTCGACCTTTTTGCTCAAAGCTCTTGGGCGCTTTACGGCGTAAAAGATAATGTTGTTTTGCAAATTATATTTTTTCAATCGATAATATATTTGCCTTTAATGATTTTTATGGCGTTTCATGATTTTAAGAAAAAACAATTCTAGATTTTATCGGGTTCATTTGTGAAAAATTTTAAATTATTTTTTTATATTTATTCTCATAAAATTTTCTTTTGGCTTTTTATTTTAATTTTTATTTGCCAAGTTTTTTTTTGGAAAATTTCCGAAAAATATCGCATCAATTACGATATCGTCCCGCCAGCACCATCTAAGCATTTCATCAAAGCAACCTCTTTTGGCGATGAAGAATTTTTATTCCGAATTTTAACTTTGCGTTTACAAAATTCTGGCGATATTTTCGCCGGCTTCGTGAGTTTAAAAAAATATGATTATTCAAGAATTTACGATTGGATGACAATGCTAGACAAGCTAAATTCGGAGTCGCGGATAGTCCCGTCTTTAGCGAGCTATTATTACTCGCAATCCTCAATTTTAGAACACAAAAACTACATTCTCAAATATCTTGACGAGCACTCTTCGCGTGATATTGACAAAAATTGGTGGTGGCTTTTTCAAGCAACTTTTATCGCTAAAAAAGATTTAAACGATCTCGATAAAGCTTTGTATTTCGCTCAAAAATTAGCGAAAAATGAAGCCAAAGAAGCTCCGCTTTGGACCAAACAAATGCCAGCTTTTATTAGTGAAAAAAAAGGCGATGGCTGTATGGCGCTCAGGGTTATAAAGAATTTAATTGACGAAAGCGAAAGTGGAAAAAGACAAATTTCTGCGGAAGAAATGAATTTCATGCGTCATTTTATAAATAATCGCTTATCAAAATTAAAAAAACAAAATTTTAATGCAAATAAATGTTAAAAACTTCCTCAAATCTTAAGACTTTATCAAAAATTATATCGTCGGCTTTACTAGAAGATCAAGCTCTCAACGACATTACTTCGGATTTAACAATTGAAAAAAATATTAATTGCAATTTTTCAATTAATGCTCGCGAAAAATTAATTTTTTGCGGTAAAAATGTTGTTGAAGAAGTTTTTTATCAACTAAAAAATTCCACAAAATTTCAAAATTCACAAATAGATTTAAAATATTATTTTGCAGATGGAGAAGTTGTTGAAGCCGGTGACTCCATCATCTCTGGAATTGGCGATGTTAAAATAATTTTATCCGCCGAAAGAATTATTTTAAATTTAATTCAACATTTAAGTGCCATCGCCACCGCTACAAAAAAATATGTCGAAACATTAAATAATCCAAAAATAAAAATTCTGGATACGCGAAAAACTTTGCCCAATTTTAGAGAACTTCAAAAATACGCTGTTCTTTGCGGTGGCGGGCAAAATCATCGCTTTAATTTAGCTGATTTAATCTTAATTAAAGATAATCACATTAGTGCTTGCGGTGGCGTTAGTAAAGCCTTGGAAAAGGCAATGCCGAATAATAATAATTTAAAAGTTGAAATTGAATGCGACAATTACTCGCAAGTTGCCGAATCTATAAAATTTCATCCCGATATTATAATGCTCGACAATATGAATTTTCAAGAATTACAAAAATCGATTAATGCAATCCGCAATTTTTCTAAAAAAACATTGATTGAAGTTTCAGGCGGAGTAAACTTAGAAAATATTGCAAATTATCGTGATTTTGACATAGATTTTATCTCGATTGGCTCTCTTACAAATTCTTTTAAAGTAGTTGATATTGGTCTTGACTTTATATAAAAAAAATTATGAAAATAGCTTCGCGATTGCAAAATTTAGCGTTTAATTTTGATATTTAAAAACACATAATACCGAATCTTATTTTACCTCGATGACAAATAATAAAAAAGTTTTTTCATTTATAACTCACTCGATCAAACCTTTCAAATCTTATCTTTTTTTGCATTTATTGGTAATAACTCTTAACGCTCTAAATGTTTCTTTTTTACCTTTTGTTTCCAAAATTTTACTCAACACAATCATTTCAACCGAGCCCAAAAATATTATTGACGAAGCGATGAATGCGATGATTTTTATTTCGTTCTTAATGATTCTGCCAAGCTTGTTTCCAAGAATTTCCGACTATGTTTGGTCGGTATTTTTGCCAAAATTACGCCATCAAATTACTCATGAATCGATTAAAAAACTCTTAGGTCAATCTCATAATTTTTTTCAAAATAATTTTTCCGGCTCTTTGGTCAACAAAGTCAGAGATTTGTTTAATTCAACTCCGAAAATTATTGAGATTTTTTTATATAATTTTGTGGGCGGAATTTTGGCAATTTTATTCGCTTTTTTCACCCTATGGAACATAAATTATTTTTTCGCGATTGCTCTTATAATTTGGATCGCAATGATCGTTCCCATAGCTTATCGCTCAGCTCTTCTAACCAACAGAATTTCAATGAATGTCGCCAATCAACAAAGTCGAATTATGGGCAACATTGTTGATATTTTTGGCAATATTCAAAATATAAAATTATTTTCAAGTTCAAAATTTGAAATTAATCGAGTTGATAAATTTCAAAAAAAATTCGCCAACCTTTATTCACAAAGAGGCATTTATTTAAATAAATATTACACTTTTTTGGGATTAATTTCATCGTTTTATTTTATTGCATGTTTTACATTTTTGATATGGCTTTACGCCCACAAAAGAGTAACGGTTGGCGATTTTATTTTAATTTTTGGAATTAATAATTTTTTACATAATATTATTCAAGATTCGATGAAGCAAATTCGTAATTTTCTTGAAGAATTTAGCGTCATAAAAGAGGCTCTCGATGTAGTAGAAAAAACTCGCGAAGTCAAAGATTGCGACGAAAAAATTAAAGTTACCGAAGGAAAAATAGTTTTTGAAAATGTTAAATTTTCTTATCATGACAAAAATCCACTTTTTAGCGATAAATCGGTTACCATAAAAGCAGGAGAAAAGGTTGGGCTAGTTGGTCGCTCCGGCAGTGGAAAATCAACTTTTATAAATTTATTATTGCGTTTTTACGATGTCCAAGAGGGCAAAATTTTAATCGATGATCAAGATATTTCTAAGGTTTCCCAAGACTCGCTTCGCGATGCCATTGGCGTAATTCCGCAAGAGGCAATTTTATTCCATCGCAATTTAATTGAAAATATTTCTTACGGCAACAAAGAGCACCTAGGAAAAGAACAGCTTCTTAAAAAAGTTATTGATTCGGCGCAGAAAGCCTCGGCGCATAAATTTATAGCGTCGATGCCCGACGGATATTATTCTCAGGTTGGTGAACGCGGTATTAAGCTTTCGGGAGGTCAACGCCAAAGAATCGCCATCGCTCGTGCCTTTTTCAAAAATGCTCCGATTTTAGTGCTCGACGAAGCCACGAGCCAACTCGACTCGGTCAATGAAAACATGATTCAAGAAAGTTTAAAAATATTGATGAAGGGCAAAACGACTTTGGCAATCGCTCATCGTCTTTCAACCCTGCAAATGATGGATCGAATTTTAGTTTTTTCCGATGGCAAAATAGTCGAAGATGGTTGCCATCAAGACCTTTTAGCTCTAAACGGCTATTACAAAAGATTGTGGAGTGCTCAATCTTCCGATGGCATTCTCACTTATCAAATTGAAGGCGGAGCCACCGCGACACAACTATTTTCAATAAAAACATAACAAAAATATGACTCAAATTACTCAAGCTTTTATTTTTTGTGCTGGTCGAGGTGAAAGAATGCGTCCACTTACCGACTTTACTCCCAAGCCATTGGTTGAGATTAAAAATAAAAAAATGTTAGATTATATTTTGGCAAAATTAGAAAAAATTTCTTCTTTACAAAAAATTATTATCAACACTTATTATCTCGCTGATGAAATTGAAAAACACATTCGCACTTTAAATAATCCGAAAATTATTCTCTCGCGCGAAACGGAGAAGATTGAAACTGGCGGTGGCTTAGTTTACGCGCTTGATAAAATTGATATCAACAAACCTCTTCTAACATTGAATGGCGATGTTTTGTGGCATGATAAAAATAATTTTTCAGACATAAATTTATTAAGTGAAAATTTTGATATTAGCTCACATGATTTTTTATTAGGACTCAAAAAAACCGAAGATTATTTGGGTTACGACGGCAGTTCGCAATCTATCGGAGATTTTGATTTAATTGGCAAAAAATTGCATAAAAAAAATTCATCGGATCAGCAAAAAATTGTCATGAGCCATGTTTATGTTGGAATGCAAATCCTTAATCCAAAGGTTTTGCTCGGCAATCACGAAAAATTTTTTTCGGTTTCAAAATTTTATAAATCGGCTTTAAATTCAGATAATATTTTGCATCGAATTGAGGGCATTGAATTGACTGGAAAATATTTTCATATCGGCACTCCGCAACATTTAGAACTAGCTAATCGCGAGTTTTAATAATTTAAAAATGAGTTGACTCGGGCAAATAAATCGCAGTATCGGCGATAAATTTTTTGATGAATAATTCTAATTTATTTTTCTATTTTATTTACCAAAAAATCTTAAGGAGTCGCTTTTTTCCTCTATTGTTGAGATGAGTTTTTTATTAAACTCTTCTTTGCCCAAGCCTGGCGAAATTGCCGGCAAAAATTCAATTATAATCGTTCCGCGATTTTTTAAAACCTTGCCCTTTGACCAATAAAGACCTGAGTTTAAAGCTACGGGAACAATTTTAACATCGCAAGAATTATAAAGAGCCGTAATGCCCGATTGATAAGGATATTTTTTTATGGATTCGCCCACGGGAACTCGAGTTCCTTGTGGAAATATAACTATTGATTGCCCTTTGGATAAATATTTTTTGGCTTGATTTATAACATTTTTTAAAGATTTTATTCCGCCTTTGCGATCAACTTTGATGCCACTCATGAATTTTATGAACCAACCATAAAAAGGAATCAATTCGAGCTCTTTTTTATAAGCGTAAACGGGGCGATTGATAATTAAATGCATAACCACAGTTTCCCACATTGATTGATGCTTACAAGCGTAAATACAGGGTTCTTTTGAAATATTTTCGACACCGATAATTTTATAATCAATATTGCATAATTTTCTTAACATCCAAAAAACTCCGATCGACCAAATTTTGGCACCGCAATCGGCAATTTTTTCATTACGCGAGATAAAGGCGGGGATGAGAAAAACCATCGGGATCAAAGCTCCCCAGCAATTTACAAAAATTGAAAAAATTAGCGAACGAAAAAATTGCATCTAGAAAGGGATTTTATTTTACAAAATTTTTAGTAAAAATAATTTTGAATTATATTTTGTAGTGGTGCCGGATGTCGGGATTGAACTGACGACCTACTGTTTACAAGACAGTTGCTCTACCGCTGAGCTAATCCGGCGAAATTTGGTGATATTTTTATTTTATTTAGATATTAAAAAACTTCAAGTTTTTTTATAAAAATAAATCGAGCCCCATCTTTTGATGAGGCTCGATTTAATAAAAAATAAAACTATTTTTTAACAGCTGGAGTTGGCGCTGGAACAGCAACTGGAGCAACGGCTTCAACTTTTTTAGCTTCGGTAGCTTTAACAACTTTAGCTTTTTTATCAGTTTTAGCAACTTCTGGAGTAACAACTTCAGATGAAGAAGGGGTGGTTGGAGCAACGGCTTCAACTTTTTTAACTTTTTTAACTTTTTTAACTTTTTTTTCTGCTTTAACAGCATCAGTAGCTGGAGCAACAGCTTCAGTAGTAACAGCAACTGGAGCAGTTGGAGTAGCTTTAGGAGCTGGGGTTTGAGCATTAGCAGAAGATGCAAATAATGCAACAACCGCAAGGATTAGTGAAAATTTTTTCATATTATTTATAACAAATGATTTTTTATTAATGCTGATTTTTGATCAGTTTTCTTTTTTTAAAAATAAAAATTTCTCTCAAAAAATTAATTAATAAATTTTGATAAGGAATTTTTATATAAAAAGAACTATGTGCAAAAATAAAATTTTAAAATTGTTTGTCAACAAGTTTTATAGTTAAATAAAATAATATTTAATAAAACCCTTAAATTTAATTGTCGCGATCGATAAGAAAATCAACCAA
>CAJBXX010000084.1 GCA_903959715.1 uncultured Alphaproteobacteria bacterium
AATCTATCATGTTATCAGTGGTGCCAATCAATTTTTTGATTTGCCCGTTGGTAATTTCTGGATAATATTTTAAAAGATATGCTATGCCATCGGGTTTATCTTGGCGACGAGCTATCGGAGTATATTTTGAACCCTTTTCGGTGCTTTTAGTTTCGCTTGAGGCGGTCTTGTTTAAAATTAAAGATTTCTCAGGATCGGCTTCGCATCTTTTTATTTCTTCGCTTGTTAATTGGGTTGATAAAATTGGATTTTGTCCAATAATTCCGGAAGCAACATCGCCATCGGCAATGCCTTGAACTTCTAGTTCGTGTAGACCGCAAAAGCGTGCGATTTGAGAGAATGTAAGTGAAGTATTTTCAACCAACCAAACCGCGGTTGCTTTTCGCATTAAAGGTAATTCTTGCATGATTTTAAAAAATTAAAGCTTTAAAATTTATTTGTTCTAATATTAAAACTTTATTAAACTTTAAAAGCAAGTAAACTTATATGCTAATTGTTTTATCGCCAGCAAAATCTTTGGATTTTAGCACCGAATTTAACTGCCCAAACTCAACAAAGCCAAGGTTTGAAAGCGAAACTTCGCTTTTAATTGAAAACTTAAAACAACTCGCCAGCGACGATTTGCAAAAATTAATGGCGATTAGTAAAAAACTCGGAGATTTAAATCATCAACGATTTCAAGATTTTAAAAATAATTTTGAGCGTCAAGCAATTTTGGCGTTTGACGGCGATGTTTATGATGGAATTGACAAAGAAAAATATCGTGAAAAAGATTTTAATTTTGCACAAAAACATGTCGTTATTTTGTCGGGTTTATATGGCTTGTTAAGACCTCTTGACCTAATAAAACCCCATCGTCTCGAAATGGGCACCGATTTTAAAAATATTAAATTTTTTATAAAAAATTTATATGATTTTTGGGGTGAAAAAATTATTTCAGAAATTAACAAATATCCTGCAAAAATTATTGTAAATTTGGCATCGCAAGAATATTTTTTGGCAATAAATTCCAAAAAAATTAACAAAAAAATTATTGAAATTGTTTTTCAAGAAAAAAAAGATGGCACCATGAAAACAATTGGCATAAACTCCAAAAAGGCGAGGGGTTTGATGACGAATTTTGCAATTAAAAACAATATTATTGATCCGCAAAATTTGCAAAAATTTCACGAAGAAAATTATCGATTCAACCCATCTCTTTCTAGTGATGAAAAATGGTTTTTTACAAGATGAAAAATTCAACAAATTATCAATTTAAAAATTACATTATTCATCAATTTGATGAAGTTGAAAGCACGAATTCTTTGGCTTTTTCATTGGCAGAAAATAACAAAATTTTTGCCAATGAAATAATTGTCGCAAATAGCCAAAATAAAGGGCGGGGCAGGCTTGATAGAAAATGGCAATCGCCAAAGGGTAATTTGTATTTTTCATTAGTTTTGCAACCAAAAATTGTGGTCGAAAAAATTTCACAAATTTCATTTGTGGCGGTTTGCGCCTTGCAAATGGCGGTTGAAAAAGTTTTCAAGCAACAAAAAACTGTCGCAAAAATCCAAAATAAATGGCCAAATGATTTGTTAATCGAGCAAAAAAAAGTCGCAGGAATTTTGCTTGAAAGTAAAATATCTAATCAAAATTGCGAATTCATAATCTTGGGAATAGGCTTAAATATTAACTCCAATCCCTCACAAACGCTTTTTCCCTCAACGAATATTAAAAATTTTTCATGCGAAATTTCTGCGTCAAAAATGTTAGAATTTTTTTTAGAAGAATTTGAAAATATTTATGAAAATTGGATAAATTTTGGCTTTGAAAATATCAGAAATTTGTGGCATAAAAATGCTTATAATTTAAATTCACAAATTCGAGTTAATCTTGGGGAATCATGGGTTGAAGGGCTCTTTCAAGAAATTGACGAAGATGGTAATATTGTGATAAAAAATCACAATAATGAAATAAAAAAAATTAGTTTTGGTGACATTTCTTGACAATAAATTTGAAAATTTATTTGACTATTCGTTTGTGTTTGTTAAATATTGTTTATGAACAAATAAATTATTATCGAAATTTTTTTCATTTATGTTACCAAATAAAATTCAAAACCCAATTGAAGAGTCGAAGAAGCTATCCCAAGAAGTTATCGAAATTTTAAATATTCTCGATAATATTGAAAACCACACTGCGGAGCTTAGAAAAAAAATTGTTGGAGAAATTTCTGGTCAACAAAAAATAAATAATGTACATCTTGACCTAGATAAAGTTGAATCAAATGATTAGTTTTTTAAAATTTTAATTAAAAAAACTAAACTGATTTTGAAGAAAAATCTGTTAAAAAAATCATAAATCAAATTTCAAAAAATTTAATTTATAAAATCCAAAAAGACTTATTCCATAAATTCTCTCATCAACAATTTTCAAATTTTTCTTAAAAAAATCTGCAAAATTTTGAAATTTTTTTGCTTCAAATTCAACAATAAGAAGAGTTTCAGGGTTTATAATTTTTTTTTGCAAAAGATTTTCAACGATTTCTTGATAATCTTCTTCATAAGGTGGATCAAGAAAAATAACATCGAAATTCTCATTTAAATAATCTAAATTTTTAACATTTTTTGCTAAAATTTTGGTTTGATTTTCAACTTTTAAAAGCTCAATATTTTTTTGTAAAATATCCAAATGAAATCGATTATTTTCTACAAAAAAAACTTTTTTCGCACCGCGAGAAATTGCTTCCAAGCCTACGGCACCAGTGCCACAACATAAATCTAAAAAATTACAATCAATCAAAGAAAAATTTAAATCTTTTAAAAATTTTGCTGATTGTAAAATATTAAAAAGTGCTTCGCGATTTTTATCGGTGGTGGGTCGCAAAGTTTTTAATTTATCGCAATTTGTTAATTTTCGACCGCGAAATTTTCCAGCAACTATACGCATTTTTTAAAGAAAACGAGCTTTATCGGCATAATAAACGCCAAGCAATTTTACATTTTTTGAAAAAAATCCCAACTCTTCCAAGCCAAGAGCGACATTTCTTTCCGATGGATGACCTTCGATTGAAATAAAAAATTTAGCCTGTTTTGAAGCTCCGCTTGGAATATAACTTTCAAGTTTTACCAAGCTTACACCGTTGGTGGCAAACCCTCCGAGCGCCTTATATAAGGCTCCCGGAATGTTGCGAATGGTGAATAAAAGTGCGGTAATTACTTTGTCATTTTTCGAATCGACTTCGCATTGATGTTTAGAAATTACAATGAAAATCGTGATATTATCATTGCCCGAATCTTGCATATTTTCTTTGATAATTTCTAAATCAAATAAATCGCTTGCCAATTTTGAACAAAGTGCCCCTTTGCTTTTATCGCCTAGAGTGGCAATTCTCTCAGCCGCTTTTGCCGTATTAGAAAATTCAGTGATTTTTACTCCTAATTGGCGTAAATTTTCTTGTGATTGCATTAAGGCTTGCGGGTGAGATAAGACTTCTTTTATGTCTTCAAGCTTTGTGCCCCTTATTGCTACAAGATTATGAGTGATGGGAAAAAAATGCTCGGCAACGATTGAAACTTCGTGTTTTTGTAATAAATCGTGAATTTCGGCAACGCGTCCGGCATAAGAATTCTCTAGGGGAATCATGCCATATTCGGCTTCATTATTTTCAACCGCTAAAAAAACATCGTAAAAACTATCGTAAGCTTTCGCTGACATTTCGGGATAAAATTTGAGGCAAGCCAAATTTGAATTTGCACCATTGGCACCTTGAAAGGCAATGATTTTGCCGTTATTTTCTTTTGTATTTTTTGGCGAATTCATATTTTTTAATTTTGATATTTTAAAAATATTTTATGATATTTATTTTTGATTTTACAACTAAAAATTAAATTGACAAAGGCAAATAAGGCGTTGATAATATTGATTACAAATATTAATTAATTGTAAAATGACAAACACTTTTAACGCCAACTCGCAATTAAATTGGCAATTAGATTCATGGCGTAAATTGCCAATTAAGCAACAGCCACAATACTCTAGCGATCTAGATCTTGCAAAAGCTGAGGCACAACTCGCTAATTTTCCACCGCTAGTTTCGATTGATGAAATTGAAAAATTGAAAAATGAATTGGGGGCGGTTTCGCGAGGCGAAGCCTTCTTGTTGCAAGGCGGAGACTGTGCTGAAAGTTTCATAGAATTTTCGCATAATAATTTAAAAAATTATTTTCGCACCATCATGCAAATGACAATTGCTTTGATGTATGGCTTAAAAAAGCCCGTAGTCAAGGTTGGACGCATTGCTGGTCAATATGCTAAACCGCGTTCGCAAGGTGATGAAACTATCGGCGACACTACTCTTCCAGCTTATCGTGGCGATATTGTGAATGGCATTGAATTTGAAAATAATTCTCGCCAAGCCAATCCGCAACGCTTAATTGATGCTTATTTTTATTCATCAGCATCGCTTAATTTCTTACGCTCTCTTGCTCTTGGTGGCTATGGCAATCTCGATAAAGTCAACAAATGGAATGAAGAATTTTCTCATAATCTAAATAGTAGAAAACACAGCGAAGAAGTAACCTCTAAGATCAACGACATTTTGTCTTTCATGAAATCTTGCGGAATTGATTACAAATCAATGCCACAATTTACTACTGCAAGTTTTTATACCTCTCACGAAGCCTTGCTATTGAACTACGAACAGGCTTTTACTCGTTTTAGCAAAGATCATCAAAAATTTTATGATTTAAGCGCTCATTTATTATGGATCGGCGACCGCACACGAACCATTGGCGAAGCCCATGTCGAATTTATGCGAGGCATTGCCAATCCGATTGCTTTTAAAGTCGGACCATCTCTTAACGAAAATGATTTATTAAAACTTCTCGATATTTTAAATCCAAACAATGAAGAGGGGCGGATTACTTTAATTTCAAGAATGGGCAAAGATCAAATTCATAAAATTTTACCGAATTTAGTGAGGGCGGTTAAGAATAATGGTAATAAAGTTATTTGGGCTTGCGACCCAATGCATGGCAATACTATCAAATCTTCGAACGGTTTTAAAACTCGTAAATTTGAAGATATTTTAAGTGAAGTAAAAAGTTTTTTTCAAATTCATCACGAAATTGGATCGATTGCCGGCGGAGTGCATTTTGAGCTCACCGGGCAAGATGTCACCGAGTGCCTCGGAGGCAATCAACAAATTTCTGAACTAAATTTAAGTGATCGCTATCACACTCATTGTGATCCGCGCTTAAACTCATCGCAAAGTATTGAAATGGCTTTTACCATTGCTCACGAATTAGCTAATTCAATTCAAAAATAAATGATTGACGAAAATTTAAAAAAACACGGAATAATCGCCATAGTCGGAGCTCCGAACGCTGGAAAATCAACGCTAACCAACGCTATTTTGGGGCAGAAATTATCAATTGTATCGCCAAAAGTTCAAACTACGCGCAACTCGATTCGAGCCATTGCAATTGAAGGTGAAACGCAAATTATTTTAATCGATACGCCCGGAATTTTTATTCCACGCGACGACAAAATATTAGAAAGAGTTATCGTCAAATCAGCTTGGCAAGCTCTTCGCGAGGCTGATCAAATTTGTTTCGTAATTGATGCCGAAAGCGGTGCTAATCAAGAAAATTTACGCATCCTAAATGATTTAAAAAAAGAAGATTTACCAATCACAATTGTTGTAAATAAAATTGATTTGGTGAAAAAATCAAAAATGCTCGAAACCTTCGCAATTCTCTCTAATCTTGGCTTCATCGACATTATTCCAATTTCTGCTTTACAAAATGAGGGCGTTGAAAAACTCAAAAAATTCTTGTGTGAAAAATGTCAAAATCCAACTTGGATTTATGACGAAGATCAGATCACCGACGCACCAATGCGTTTTATTGCGAGTGAAATTACGCGGGAAAAATTATTTTTAAATCTTCATAAGGAATTACCATATTCAATCGCCGTTAAAACCGACAATTATGAAATTTTAAATAATGGCGAAATTAAAATTCATCAAACAATTTTGGTGTTAAAAGATAGTCAAAAATCAATAATTGTTGGCAAAAAAGGCGAGATGATTAAAAAGCTCGGACAAGATTCGAGGCTTGATATTGCTGAAATCGCCGGCACAAAAGTTCATTTATTTTTATTTGTTAAAGTTAAACAAGATTGGATGCGTAACATCGAAAATTTTGAAAAAATTGATATCGAAAAATTGCCAAATAGTAACTCTAATAGTAAACCAAAGAAAAAATAATTATGACCACGATTGACGAAAATGAAGTTGAAAAATTTTCAAAAATTGCCGATGAATGGTGGAATGAGAATGGCAAATTCAAACCTTTGCATAAATTTAATCCGATTCGTTTAAATTTTTTTAAACAAGAAATTTGTAAATTTTTTTCGCGTGACGAAAAATTATTAACCCCTTTTGATGGTCTGCAAATCCTTGATATTGGCTGTGGCGGAGGCTTGGTTGCTGAACCAATTTCACGACTTGGAGCAAATTTGATTGCCATCGATGCCTCACAAAAAAATATTAATGTTGCGCAAATTCACGCCGAAAAATCAGGTTTAAAAATCGATTATAAATGCACAACTGCTGAAGAATTGGCAACGCAAAATCAACAATTTGATGTGGTTTTGGCTCTAGAAATCATTGAACATGTGGCGGATGTAGAAAAATTTATTCAAGCCTGCTCACAACTTGTAAAACCTAATGGTTTGCTTTTCATCGCCACCTTAAATCGCACCGCCAAATCATTATTAATGGCAAAATTTGGTGTTGAATATATTTTGCGGTGGTTGCCAATCGGAACCCACGATTGGCGTAAGTTCTTGAAGCCTTCGGAAATTGAAAATATTGCCAAAAATCAACAACTTCAGCTCAAAAAAATCCAAGGATTTTCTTATAATTTAATCAAAGATCAATGGTCTTTTAGCGAAGATATATCGATTAATTATTGTTTAATTTTCACAAAAACTTGCACCAAATCTAATATTTAAATCAAATTATAACAAAATATTTTTGAGATAAAAATATTTAAAAAACGAAGGCTTTGTGCATATATGGCTGAGGGTTTTTGAAGATTTTTAATAAAAATAGGAAGTTAAAATTTGATTAATTTAAAGAAGTTTTTAAAAGCGGGATTTTGTTATTTATTTAAATTTTAAACTAAAAAAGAGGCTTAAATTTCTTTAAGCCTCTTTTTTTTAAAAACCGTTGAAGTTTTTTATTAATTAATTTTTTCTTTCACCGAAGAAGCGAAGAAGCATGATAAATAAATTAATGAAATCCATGTAAAGATTTAGAGCACCCATGACTGCCATTTTGTTAACAGCCTCATCATTTCCTGCAAAATGATAATAGGTTTGTTTAATTTTTTGAGTATCGTAAGCGGTTAAGCCGATGAAAATGAAGACTCCAAGAAAAGAAACCGCAAAATCAAGAGCAGAACTTTTTAAGAAAATATTAATCAATGAAGCGATCATGATGCCGATTAAGCCCATCATTAGAAACGATCCAAGGTTTGTTAAATCTTTTTTAGTTGTATAACCATATATGCTCATAGCGCCGAAAGTTGAAGCGGTTATGAGGAATACGCGAGTAATGCTGGTTCCAGTGTAAACTGCGAAAATAGTTGATAAAGAAAGCCCCATTAATCCAGAATAAATCCATAAAAAAGATTTAGCTTTTTCGGCGGAAATTGAATTTAATTTAAAGCCAAAAAATATTACAAAACCAAGTGGAGCAAGCATAACAACGAAAGCGAGTGGAGTTCCAAAAATTGCTTGCATTAAGGCTGGAGAACTAGCGACCATGAAGGCAACTAACCCAGAAATTGCCAAAGCAATTGACATATATTGATAAACCTTAACCATGTAGTCGCGAAGAGCGGAATCAAAAGTTGAAGTTCTTGACGCGGAAGAGGCAAAAGATGTTTTGCTGTTATATTCAATCATATTATTCCTCAAATTTGTTTTAGTTTTTTAAAAATTAGAAAATTTTGGTTGATGAACCGTTTTCTTAATTCTATAATTTAAAAAAAATTTTTCAAGATAAAAAATGTCCAAAAAGAAAATAATTACAATCGTTGGGCTCATGGGAGCTGGGAAAACAACGATTGGATCGCGTTTAGCACAAATTTTAAAATATTATTTTATTGATAGCGATCAAGAAATTGAAGATAGCGAGCATCGTTCTATTGCTGATATTTTTGCCCAAAATGGTGAAAAATATTTTCGCGAAGTTGAAGCTAAAACTATTCAAGAAATTGTAAATCGTGACGAAGAAATGGTTCTCTCTCTAGGCGGTGGAGCTTTTATTAATTATGATACTCGTAAAATTTTAAAGCAAAAAACTTTAGTAATTTGGCTTCATGCTTCAATAGAAGAAACTTTGAAAAGAGTTAATTCTAAATCGAATCGCCCACTCTTAAATCAAAAAAATAAAAGACAGGTTTTGGAGGAGTTGGCAAAGATTCGTTATCCAATTTATCGCGAAGCGGATTTTGATTTCGACACTACTCATTTAACGCACGAAGACCTTGTTGAAAAAATTATTAATAAAATACAAAATTAAAAAATGTTTGATAAAATTACCGTTAATTTACAAGAAAAATCTTATGAAATAATCGTTGGCAACAACGCTCTTGAGCATCTAAATCTTTTTTTAGAAGAGAGAAAATACAATAAAATTATCGCGATAAGCGATGAAAATGTTGTCAAATTTCATGGCGAAAAATTAAAAAAAATTGTAAAAAACCTTGATTTTGTAGTAGTTGAGTCTGGCGAATCGGCAAAATCATTTACAATTTTTGCCAAAACTTGTGAAGAAATCTTACAAAAAAATATCGATCGTAAAACTTTGTTAATCGCCTTTGGTGGTGGTGTTGTTGGAGATTTAACGGGTTTTTGTGCTTCAGTTTTGTTGCGTGGAATTGATTTTATCCAAATTCCGACGACTCTTTTGGCGATGGTTGATAGTTCGGTTGGCGGAAAAACCGCAATTAATTCGCAAGCGGGAAAAAATTTAATCGGTAGTTTTTATCAACCAAAATTAGTGTTGTGCGATATTGATTTTCTTGAAACTTTACCCCTTCGCGAATTTCGCTCTGGTTATGCCGAAATCGTAAAATATGGCTTCATTTATGACTATAATTTTTTTGAATTTCTTGATAAAAATATTGCAGAAATTTTTGCAAAAAATCTTCAAACTTTGCAAAAAATTATTACCCATTCATGCAAAATAAAGGCACAAATTGTTGGACGCGATGAAAGGGAAAATGGCGAAAGAGCATTGTTAAATTTTGGGCATACTTTTGGACATATTTTTGAAACAGAAACAAATTATTCCAATGAAATTTTACATGGTGAAGCCGTTGCTATTGGCATGTTGATGGCGAGTAAAATGTCGATTGATTTTGAATTTATTAATGACGATGAATATCAAAAAATTTTCAATCATTTGCAAAAAAGTGGCTTTGAATTAAATCTTAAAAATATTCGTAAAAATTGGCACCAAGAAAATTTGATTAAACATTTATTTAAAGATAAAAAAATTGAAAATAATCAATTAACTTTTATTTTGCTTAATAAAATTGGCGAAGCAAAAATTTATAAAAAAGTTTCGCTAGAAAATTTTATTAAAGTTTTGAAAAATTTTCTTGATTAGTTGATTAACAAATTTATTATATCGAAAATAAAATAAATGCCTGCGTGATGGAATGGTAGACATAACGGACTTAAAATCCGTGGGGCTTCAACGCCCTTGCCGGTTCAAGTCCGGCCGCAGGTACCATTCTTTAATATTTCTCAATTTTTTTAATTTCATTAATTCTTGAGATTTTTTGTTGTTTAGAACCAATAAATTCACAATGCTTTTTGCTAAAAAAATAAAACACATTTTGTTAGTAGTTTTTTTAGCAAGTGCTTTATCTTCATGCGATGAGGGTTGTTTTGAAGCTGACCAGTTCTACAACAAAATGAAATCCATTTCCGCTAAGCCAAATAATTTTTACGGAGATTACAACGACCAAAATGGTGGTCAAATTGCGGAATGGCAAGATACAGGATTGGTTTCCAATGGCGATTATATTGTAATGGCTGTATCAGGTGGGTGGGTTGCAAATGGAGGAGATTCCAACTCCAACGAAACAATGATATCGAAATTAAATTCTTGTCGAATTTGCATTAAACCCGTTACAGCAATCCAAACCGACAATTGTTTTTGTGGACCCATTCTTGACGGCGGTTCACTTACGGGGACACCAGCTCGACTAAAATTTGAAACTCCACAAAAAGAACAATATAGATTGGACGGACAGCCTAATAATGTTGATTGCTCATCTGCTAATTACAATGATCCAAATATTTGCACTTGTAAACCTCATGCTCCAGCAATTACCAATGATGAACTTTTTAGCGATAGATATATTATGTTTTCGTTGGCGGGATTGAAAAAAGATACAATAGCCACTCCACGATTGAATGGCGAAGACAATAAAGATGATTACGATAGTTGTGCAAATAAAATGGGATTCGGAGCCTACATATCGATGTGGTCAAGGGGTGCCGATGCTGAAGCTCCAAGAGTTGCTTATCACTTATTTTCGCATAGAGCGGTTTGTGCTATTTCAAGGGATAGTGAGGGCAAATGTCTTGATGAAAATAAAATTGATAGAACAAAAATAATTTACACTAGTCCAAATGCCAAAATTTTTCTTAAAACTGAAAATCCAAGTTCACCACCGCTAGAAAATGAATATCATAAACTCGGAGACAGAATAAAGCTTACGATTTATGATCAATATTTTAGCGATAATGGCGGAAAATATAATGTTGAATTTTTGAGGGGCGTTATTGATGAAAGTGACGAGGCGGGCTTAATTGCTGGAATAGTTAGAACAATGGAGCGTTATCTTTTTGGATCGAGCACATACAATGATAAACTCGGAACTTACATCGTAAAAACCGGCGTAGTTGAGTTCATGTATAAGGCGATTTTGCAAGATAAAATTGTTGCCAATGTAATTTTGATTTCTTTGGTTATGTATGTAACTTTTTATGGCTTGGCATTTTTTATGGGCATGGTCGATCATGGCAAAAAAGAAGTGATGATGAGATTATTGAAAATAGGCTTAGTAATAATGTTTACCAATCCACAATCTTGGTCAATGTATAATGAATTTGTTGTTAATTTTTTCAAAAATGGCATGGATTCTATTGTGGCGATGATAAGTGAAATTTTTGAATCAAATATGGATCCAACCCTTGGCTCTATAAGTGCAAAGCAAGAAGCGAATTCTGCCAATGTAGATGTCGGAAGAAAATTTATTTACATCGATAGCGTAATAAAAGATTTAATATCGCAACCAACCATAGCGAAAATTTTTGGATTACTCTTGATTCCGGGTAAAGGTGTTTTTGCCATAATTTACATTCCCGTAATTTTTCTTCTCATAGGTTATTTTATTTATACGATGCTCGATGTAGCTTTAAAATATATAATAAATCTTCTTAAAATCTGCATCGGACTAGCTCTTGGTCCAATATTTATTTTATTTAGTCTTTTTGAAAAAACTAAAGACATGTTTAAAAATTGGGTTGCCTTCCTTGCATCTAGATCTTTGGAGATAGTAATTTTATTTACAATGCTTCATCCATTTTTATTGATAATAGATTCAAGTTTTAAAACAATGCTGGGCTTTAGAGTGTGCACTGAAGCGGTAAATAACGAAATAATGAAATATTCTATATACAAATCTCAAGGTGTCGATAGAGGAATTTTTCAATGGTTTGAATTTTTCTTAAAAATCGCCGCTCTAATTTTTGTCACCAAATCGATTTGCA
The DNA here is from genome assembly GCA_903959715.1 of uncultured Alphaproteobacteria bacterium. GTDB lineage: Bacteria > Pseudomonadota > Alphaproteobacteria > Rickettsiales > UBA1997 > CAILUF01. The sequence continues at coordinate 11,848 of CAJBXX010000084.1, forward strand.
ATAAGGCCGCATATATTTCTGGTCAATTAATATCAATCGGCGGTATCTCCAACGCTGACGCTGTATCTGAAATAGGACATGGTCAAGCTGGTTTCAATATGGCTTCTTCTATAGCTGCGGGGGCTTTGGGATTGGCGAAACAAGCTGTCACCAGTGGAAGAGTTGCGAAAATGGCGAAATTCGGTGGAAGACTTCTTGCGAAAGGTGCAACGAAAGCCTTGAGAACCAACATAGGAACCTCTGGCTCAATTAATGATATGGTAAATAATGCCCTCAAATCAATTGGCATCAGAAATAGAGGTCCAAGATCTTATATGCGCGACAGACAAGTTGATAGTGCTATATCGGCGGCAAAAGAAGAAGCCAAAAACAGAGGTCTTGAGGGCGAAGACAAAGACCGTTTCATCAGAGCAAACGCGATGGAAAGAATAAATTTATACAAAGCCAATAACAAGAACGAAGCGGCTTTGCTTGGCCTCGATAATAAAAATATTTTAAAAAGATTTGATCAAAAATTGATAAAAGAGCCAATGAAGGAATTCGTCAAAGAAAGAGCGAAAGAATTAAAACAACAAGGGGTTTTCGGCAAAGAAGCGCGAGAAAAAATTGATGGTGAGGTTCAAAATTGGGCAAAGAAAAACATTTCTCCGTCAATAAGAGAGCAAAAAGTTTCTGAGTTTATGAAAAAGTCTTCGATGCAAGATTATTTAAGAGGAAATGCAGAAATGAACGCATCACAAGCATTTAAACATGCGGATAAATTAATTCAAAAAGGCGATGCCAAAGAGGCTCAATCTTTCATTGATAAATTTAGAAAAAATGCCGAAGAAAATAAAGTTCATCTACAAAGAGAAAGACAAAATAGAGTAAAAAATGCTGGAAATCCAGTTGCCAGAGGTTTAGCACACGGAGCTAATTTTATTGTAGATGCCAAGAATCATGCTATGGGATTGAAAATTCCATTTATGGGAAATATGGCGGTAGATAAAAATCCAAGAAAAGCCATCAGAAAATTTGATCGCAAACTTCACAGAGCTTTAGCCAATAATCCAAATCAAGAAAACTTAAAACAAGAAGGTTTAAAAATTCCTGAACTTCAAAGAGTCGAAAATAAAGATGTCTTCATTAAAAAAACCGATAGCACCATGGCAAAAGTCGGTAAATACGGTTTACAAGCAGTTTTGTCGCCAGTTTTAATTCCAGCCAAAATGGCTCAAAGTAGAATGGGTAAAGTTGGATTTATTAGAAGGGCGACCGCTAGAGCAAGCGATGCTTTAGAAAAAGGAAAATTAGCGTTAAAAGAAAATCCTACCGACGGTAATTTTATAAAAGGATTGAAACAAGTTGGAAGATTCGGTGTTGTTCCGCTTAGCAAAATATTTAAAGTAGCTAAAAATCAAGATGATAAAAATGTGGCATTAAAAGAACTTCATAAAGATGCTAAAATGGATACATTAAGATCATTAGCAAGGGATCAAAAAGCGGAATTTTTTACCGATATTAATTCTCGTCGATCAGGTGAAGATTTCAAAAAAAGAAGCAATGAAAATGATCAACAACATCAAGAAAGAATTCAACGCATGGAAGAGAGAAATAAAAATAGGGGTTCCGTTGATTTGGCTTTAACTTTAAAAAATATTGATAAAAAAACTCAAAAAGAAACCGAGAAAGAAATAAAAAAAGAAACAAAGAAGCAGGAAAAAGAGATGAAGAAGCGTGGAGAAAAAATGGACAAAAATCAAAAAAAGGAAATTCAAGAGAAAAAATATCAAGATTTGAAAAAGCTTGATACCGATAAAGCCGTAGGCGAGACAATGTTTGAAAGACTATCGAAATTTGAGGCTTGTCGCGATGATAAAAATCTAGATTTAAAATCCGTTTATATGCAATCAATTAATGAAAGCATGAAAGGTATTTCCAAAGAATTATCAAATGAAAATCTTTCGCCAGATGATAAAAAAGCCAAAATGCGAGATCTAGAAGGTTTGAAAGAGGCTTTATTTACCGATGTTTCGCAAGCAAAAAATAATCAATATATGGCGTTAGCTTTGGAAAAAGTTTATGAAGCATCTCCTCAAAATTTGAATCTTGATACGGTTGGTGGCTCTAATCCTAATGCTCAAGGCACTCCTCCGGCTTCAAATGCTTTGAAAAAAGAAGTCGCTCCAAAAACTAAAGATAAAAAATCAGAATTTGAAAAACAAAAAAAATTAATTGGCGATATTTATGAGAGCGATAATATTGCTGAAGAGGCTAAGTTTTACATGGGAAGACAAGTTTCACCAAGTGATGACAATATTCAATCGCAGTCTCAAAGGGGGCATTTACCAACTATCCTTGAAGATGATGATGAGTCGATGCCTGCTCAACCAGCTCCACCAGCTCCAGTAAAAGATGGTGCATCGATGCCAGCTCCACCAAGGGATCCGCGTCGCCAATTTGGTGGAGGAGTTGATAGAAGGGATGTTGAAGATGAAGATGATAGGTGATTAGGACTGGGATTGATTAAAATTATGCTTTTAGCTTTCTTGACAAAATATTAGATTGTTTTTAGAATCTAAAATAATCTAATATTTTGAGTAAAGTAATTAAATTTTTAAAAAATTTTGATCATCCAATTCTTTATATTTTATTGTTTTATTCGTTAATTTTATGGCAGGCGTAGCTCAGTTGGTTAGAGCACCAGGTTGTGGTTCTGGGGGTCGCGGGTTCGAAACCCGTCGTCTGCCCCACTTATTTTTTTAAAATCATTTTTTTGTTCATGGATTTAGTTATTCTTGCAATCATCACCGCTTATATTTTTTATCGTCTTAGTAAAAATCTTGGAAAAATTGACGAAGAAGAAAAGCATGAAATTCACAAAAAACTTCTCGAAAGAAAGAAGCAAATTGAAGATATTCTCAATCGAGTTCAACAGAATTCTCCAACGCAAAATCGTGAAGAAAAAATCATCGGCGCCAGCTCAACAACGCAAAAAGAATTTGCTATTTTGAATCATGCAACTCAAGAAAATTTAACTAAAATATTCGAAATTTGTAATATAAATTATGAATTTTTTATGAATGGTGCAAAGATGGCGTTTGAAATGGTTATAAATGCATTTTCCAAAGATGATGTTGAGACATTAAAAAATTTACTTTCCGAAAAAATTTTTCAAGGATTTAATTCGGCAATTGAAGACCGCAAATCCAAAGAGCTCAAGCTTACAACCAACTTAATTTCTATCGATAAAGTTGAAATTTTATCGGCAATGTTAATTGAAAATCAAGCTTCAATTATAGTTAAAATTACTTCAAAACAAATCAATTATGTTTCTGATAAAGAGCAAAAAATTACTGAAGGAAAAAAAGATGAAATTTCTGAAATAAACGATATTTGGACATTTAAAAAAGACATAAAATCTCCTAATCCAAATTGGTTAGTTTCGGCAACCTCAAGTTAATTTAAATATATTTTTTATGACATCGTCAATTGAAAAATCGCTTTTAAAAGTTAATAACAAAACTTATCAATATTTCTCATTACCTAATATAGCTAAAGAATTTAACATAAACCTTAATAATGTTCCCTTTAGCTTAAGAATTCTTTTAGAAAATCTAGTTCGCACTTATTCTGATAAAAAAATATTAAAAGAGCATGTTTTGGCGGTTGTTGAATCGGTTAAAGATTCTTCAAAAAGAATCGAAATTGCTTTTTCACCGGCGCGAGTTTTGATGCAAGATTTCACCGGAGTTCCTGCGGTTGTTGATTTGGCAACGATGCGCGATGCGGTTAAAAAAATGAATGGCGATCCTAAAAAAATCAATCCATTAGTTCCCGTTGATTTGGTTATTGATCACTCGGTTCAAGTTGATTTTTATGGCGACAAAAATGCCTTTGAAAAAAATGTCGACATTGAATATGAAAGAAATAAAGAGCGTTACGAGTTTTTAAAATGGGCGCAAAAATCCTTTAATAATTTTCGCGTAGTTCCGCCGGGAACGGGCATTTGTCATCAAGTAAATCTTGAAAATTTGGCGAAAGTTGTGTGGACAAAATCTGAAAATAATCAAGAAATTGCTTATTTCGATACCGTAGTTGGAACCGATAGCCATACTACGATGATTAATGGTTTGGCGGTTTTGGGTTGGGGCGTTGGTGGCATTGAAGCCGAAGCGGCAATGCTTGGTCAACCTGTTTCGATGTTGATTCCCGAAGTGATTGGCTTTAAACTTTTTGGTAATTTGCGCGAAGGCATAACCGCCACAGATTTAGTCTTAACGATTACACAAATTTTGCGTAAAAAAAATGTTGTTGGTAAATTTGTAGAATTTTTTGGCGAAGGCATTGCTAATTTATCCTTGGCGAATCGCGCTACAATAGCTAATATGGCGCCCGAATATGGTGCCACTTGTGGCATTTTTCCAATCGACAAAACTACTCTCGATTATTTATATTTAACTGGACGCGATCAAGAAAGCATTGATTTGGTCGAACATTACGCCAAGGCTCAGGGAGTTTTTGTTGAAAATTCAAATCAAGAATTGCAATTTAGCGAAATTCTCGAACTCGATTTATCAAAAGTGGTTCCAAGCCTCGCTGGACCTAAGCGTCCGCAAGATAAAGTTGTGCTCGATAAAGTGGCGGAATCTTTTGAAGTTTTACAAAAAGAATTGAATATTGCCAATCACGAAGCGATAAAAATTCCTGAATTAAAAACAGAAATTAGCGATGGCGATATCGTTATCGGCGCCATCACTTCATGCACCAACACTTCAAATCCTTCGGTTTTAATTCAAGCGGGATTACTTGCCAAAAAGGCTGTCGAGCTTGGTTTAAAAATTAATCCTCGCATCAAAACTTCACTCGCTCCGGGTTCGCAAGTTGTTTCGGAATATTTGAATAATTCGGGCTTGCAAAAATATCTTGATGAACTTGGTTTTAATGTTGTTGGATATGGTTGCACAACTTGCATTGGTAATTCGGGATCGCTTCATGATAAAATTGAAGACGCTATCAAAGAAAATAATTTAGTTGTCGCTTCAATTTTGTCAGGAAACCGCAATTTTGAAGGTCGTATTCATTCTTTAATTAAAGCAAATTATTTGGCATCGCCGGCTTTGGTTGTCGCTTATTGTTTAGTGGGGACGGTCAAAATCAATCTTGACAAAGATCCAATTGGCATTGATAAAAATGGTAATAAAATTTATTTAAAAAATATTTGGCCAATGCAAGCAGAGATTGATGCCATGATTAATAAATATGTTAATCGCGAAATTTTTTCCAAAAAATATGCCAATCTTTTTGAGGGCGATAAATTGTGGCAAAAAATTCAAGTTGAAAAATCCGATACTTACAAATGGGATTTGAATAGCACCTATATTCGCTTGCCGAACTATTTCGATAATCTCAAAAATAACAATGCCAATGAAATAAAAAATGCCAAAATTTTAGCAATTTTTGGCGATTCAATAACTACCGATCACATTTCTCCGGCAGGAAATATTTCAAATAATTCGCCAGCTGGCGCTTATTTGGTCGAACGCGGAGTCGATAAAAAAGATTTCAATTCATATGGTGCAAGGCGTGGCAATCATGAAGTTATGATTCGCGGAACTTTCGCCAATGTTCGTATTAAAAATGAAATGCTCGGCGGTGTCAAAGAGGGCGGTTTTACCAAAGACATTAAGGGCGAAACGGTTTCGATTTACGATTCGGCAATTTCTTATCAAAATAAAAATTCTTTAGTTATTTTTGCTGGCAAAGAATATGGCACGGGATCTTCTCGTGATTGGGCTGCAAAAGGCACATTTTTACTCGGAGTCAAGGCTGTTATTGCCGAAAGTTTTGAAAGAATTCATCGTTCAAATCTAATCGGCATGGGCGTTTTGCCATTAATTTTTAAAGAAAATCAAAATCGCAAAACTTTAAATTTAAAAGGCGACGAAGTAGTTGAAGTTTTAGGAATAGATTCTAATATTAAACCAAGACAAGATTTAAAATGTATTATTCACAAAAAAGATGGTTCTAAAATTGAACTCAATCTAACCTGTGGGCTTGATACCGGCAATGAAGTTGAATATTTCAAATGTGGCGGTATTTTACAATTCGTTATTAATCAAATTTAAATAATTATGCAAATCAGGGTTTTAGGTTCTAATGTTGAGGTCGGAGAAGCTCTTACTCAATATATTCAAGAGCATCTTGATAAAACAGTAAAAAAATTTTTTGAAAAAGCTGTCAATTCGGAAGTTCATTTTAAAAAAGAAGGTCAATTATTTAAGGTGGTTTTAATAATCAATGAAGGCGTTAAACGCGGTCTCGTTATTAAATCTGACGGCGACGCGGGAGATGCCTACGGAGCCTTCAACGAAGCTTTAAAAAAAGCCGAATCACAACTTAGAAGATATCGTAATCGCATCAAAGATTATCGTGCTCAGGGTGGTATCAAAAATATTGAACCTGATTTTAAAGCTTTGAATGCCACGAAATATGTGCTTCCACCATTGCCTTATAATATTTTTAATGAAATGGAAACCACTGAAGAAGAAAAACCTAGTGAAAATCATAAAATAATTTCTGAAAAAAATACTGAAATTGAAACATTGTCGGTCGATGAAGCCATCATGAAAATGGATTTGGCAAACCTTCCAGCTCTAGTATTCATCAATAATAAAAATCAAAGATTAAATGTGGTTTATCATCGTAAAGATGGCTTTATTTCATTAGTTGATCCACAAGTTTAAAAAATAAATTGTGCAATATTTATTGCACTTTAACAATAAAATATAGAGACCAAAAGGGGGTAAAGTTAAATGGAAGTTACAATTCAAGGTAAAAATGGAATTGAAATGGCTATTCGTGTTTTTAGAAAAAAAACTCAAAAAGAGGGTTTGGTAAAAGAATCTCGTAGAAGAAACGAATTTGAAAAACCGTCTAAAAAAATTAAAAGAAAACAAGACGAAAGCGTTTCGAGAAGAAAAAAAGCTCGCAAAGGCGAAACCGTTTATTAAGAAAAAATTGAGAGGCATTTTTGCCTCTCTTTTTAATTTGAACAAATCATAAATTTTATAAAGTA
>CAJBXX010000085.1 GCA_903959715.1 uncultured Alphaproteobacteria bacterium
AGTCCCTTAACTCTCTTAAAGACAAAATAGTCATTCTATGGGTAGTCTTGCTATTTGTTTGAACTGATTCTAATTTTTTTCTATGTTCATTAAGTGGTAATTTTAAATCCGCAATAATTTCATCTATGTCAACTTGCATTGTAATATTTCTACTTCCTTGAGGTTGTAAATAAGTGGTAATCGATTTTTTTAATTCAGTATCGTTATCTTTATGCTTTTCATAAATATTAAGAATGTTTTCGGCGATGTAAGTGTATCTTAAGTTTTTATTTTTGGGAAAATTGTCTTCCGTGTAATTTTTGTAGACATTTTTTTTTGTAAAAAAAGAACTTTCATTAATTGATTTTATGATTGGGTATATTACTTTAACGGGGATATAAACTAAGCCAGCGAAAACAGCCGAAAAAGTTGTGCCGATTCCCCATGTTTCCTCATTTTGTTCTAAAGAAATTTTTTCACCGAATTCATTTTCTTGCTTTCCGTCGCTTTCGCTTCTTGAAGAATTTTGTTGTCTATCTCCCAAAATAAAACTAACCCTCCTCAATGTTGATGAAATCTTTCATCACTTCGGAATTTATATCACGAAAAGCGTTAAGAGCATTAGAAATTTCTTCGCTACTAACTCCGACCGATGAAAGTGCTGCGTGACTAAGTTGTAAACCCGTTTCAACATTTTTTGAAACTACATAACTCGCACCAACTTTTTTTAATCTTTCGGCATTATTAAGATTTTCAGATTTTGTAATCACCGCCACATTTGGAAAATTTTCGTGAATAAAGCGAGTGATTTTCATGCAAGCAAATTCATCATCGATGGCGATAACCACCGATTCAGAGCGCTCAACACCAATATGTTTTAAAATATCAATATTTAAGGCGTCGCCATAATAGATGTTGAAGCCTTTGTTGCGTTGGTTTGTTACGACACGATGATTATTTTCTAGAATCAAATAATTGATATTTTTTTTGCGTAAAATATAAGAAACAATGCGTCCGACCCTAGAAAACCCAATAACAACGACATGTTTAGAAATTTGTCCAATCTCTCTTTTTAATTTATTATCATGTAAAATTTCTTTGGTATAAAGATAAGATTTGGTTTTGCGTCCAATCGTTGCTAGTATTGGTGTTAATGCCATTGTTAAAGTAACGGTTGTCATTAAAAATTGTGATAAATTGTTGCTTAAAAAATTTTGTTGAACGGCAATTAAAAAAACTATAAAAGCAAATTCTCCACCTTGACAGAGTAGGAGCCCAGTGTGAATTGCGGGAGCGAGTGGAAATTTAAAAACACGACATAAGCCAATTATTATTGAAGCTTTAACAAAAATAATTCCGAGCGAAGCAAGAATTATGTAAGGGAAACTTTTCATTAAAACATCGAAATCAAAAGACATGCCGATCGTCATGAAGAATAATCCAAGTAAAATTGATTTTAATGATAAAATTTCTTCTTCAACGCGATAGCGATATTCGGTTTCAGCAACTAGAAGTCCAGCGACGAAAGCGCCAAGAGCAAAAGACATTCCTAAGTGATTGGTAATATAAGCCGAGCCTAAAACGACGATTAAAGTGAGGCTTAAAAACAAAATATCGCTTTGTGATTTGGCGATCATGCGATAGATTGGACGAATGCAAATGCGACCAATGGCAAAAATTAGTGCCATGGCGATAGTGGCGTCGGCTAAGGCTCCGCCAAGTGCGTGAGTGATATTTAAATCGGTATTTTTTAAAAGCGGAAGCAATACTAAAATTGGAATTACTGCCAAATCTTGCATTAATAAAATTGAAAATGATAAGCGTCCGACTCGCGTTGATTTTTCGGCATTTTCGGAAATTACTTGCATGACGATTGCCGTTGAAGACATTGATAAAGCACTGCCAATAATGATTGAAGTCTCATTGGACATTTTGAAAAAAAATTTACAAACTAGAAAAATTACCAAAGAGGTAATGGCAATTTGAAGACCGCCAAAGCCCAAAACATATTTCTTCATATTCATTAAACGCGCAAAAGTGAGTTCGAGGCCAATCGAAAAAAGCATGAAAACAATGCCAAGTTCGGCGATCGATTTGGTGGTTTCGATGCTGGATACGATACCAAGTCCAAATGGACCAATTGTGGTGCCGGCAACGACATAGCCAAGGGCGGGACTTAATCCAATTTCTTGAAAAATAATCACCACAAAAACCGAAGCAATGAGCAAAATTAAAATATCGCGTAAATACGAAATATCGTGCATTTATTTTTTATAAAAAAGGTTTATGGAATTTTTTTGCTATTTTTGAAAAAATCTTTTTGCTAATAAATTTTTAGTGCTAAGATTTTTATATAAACTAACATTTAAAATAAAAAAAACTACAAAAAAATGACAATTCTTTGCGATAAATCGATTGCCGATCTAGCTAATCATCATAAAATGATTGAACCCTTCATTTCTAAGCAGGTGAGGGCGGATGACAAGGGTGAAAAAATAATTTCTTATGGAAATTCTTCATATGGTTATGATGCAAGAGTTTCTAATGAATTCAAAATATTTACCAATATTGATTCAGCGATTGTTGATCCAAAAAATTTTTCCGAAAATAGTTTTGTCAATCGTCAAACCGATGTTTGTATAATTCCACCAAACAGCTTTGCTCTAGCACGCACCGTTGAATATTTTAGAATTCCAAATGATATTTTAGTGGTTTGCGTTGGCAAATCGACTTATGCTAGATGTGGAATTATTGTTAATGTAACGCCACTTGAGCCAGGTTGGGAAGGTCATGTCACCCTTGAATTTTCTAATACAACACCTTTGCCTGCAAAAATTTATGCTTTTGAAGGAGCATGCCAATTTTTATTTTTTAAAGGTGATAAACCTTGCGAAATTTCTTATGATAAACGCCAAGGAAAATATATGAAACAAACCGGAGTCACTTTACCAAAAGTATAAATTTATCATGAAAATCCACAAAATTAACATTATTTTTATATTGATCTCTATGCTGTCAAATCAAGGTTTGGCGCAGAATAATGTTAAGGATAATTCGCAATTAATGAAGCAAGAAAATTATGAAATAAATTATTCAATTAGTCCTAATGTTGCAGAATTTAATGATATTTACAAAGAGGATTTAAAAAACTCTCAATATCTAGAAGATGATTTATCGCCATTTAGGGCAAAAAATCCAACGCCATCAAGACTTTTCACTTCTGATTTATCAATGCCCGATAATTTTGGAACCACCAATAATTTGGCTAAAAAAGCGGGCTCATTTTATCGCGCTTATGGAGAAATAATTTATATTCAAGGAGCTGTTTCTGATTCATTTGGGGTCCCAATTCATAACGCTGTAATTGAAATTTGGCAAACTAATTCAGCTGGGAAATATCATACGCTTCTTGAAGATGGAAGTGGTTATGTTGATAAGTTTTTCAGCATGTCGGGGCGTGCCATTTCCGATAATTTAGGAAATTATCATTTTATAACTATAATGCCGGGAGCCACATCCGGCAGGGCACCGCACATCAACATAAATGTTTATCATCCGCGTTTTGGCAAACTTGAAACCGAAATGTATTTTGTTAATCATCCTTATAATTTTACCGATTATCAATATTTATCATACAGCGAAGAGGATCGAAAATTATTAACGGCGGAGGTTAGAAATACCAATATCTTAAATCCGAATTCAATTAAATTGGCAACTTTCAATATTACATTAAAAGGCATTCATCAATATAAGAAATTTTAACAATCAATAAATATCATGAAATCACAAAGACAATTGCAAATCGGCGAAAATATTAAAAGAATTATGTCGGAAATTTTTTTACAAGAAGATTTTTCGGTAATAATGAATAATGTGATAACAATCCTAGAGGCTGATGTTTCGCCAGATGCCAAAAATGTTAAAATTTTCTTTGATGTTTTGGGTGATTCTTCAAAACATCAACAAATTTTTGATAAAATTTGCGCTTTTACACCGCATTTTCGTTACGAATTAGCAAAGAAAATCAATCTTAGAATTATTCCAGAAATTACTTTTGTTCACGATAAAACATTTCAAAATGCTAGTGCGATTGAAGCCCTGATTTCACAGGAAGCACAATATTTTTTAGATCCAAAAAATTCTCAAAAAAACAATAAAATTAGCACAAAAAAAATAACCAAAACTAATAAAAATTTGAACGATTTAAAGAAAACAACGCGAAGAAAAAAATCATGAAAACAATTGCAATCTTTGGTTCAACGGGTTCAATTGGCAAGAACACCGTCGCCGTAATAAAAAACGCTCCAGAAAAATTTAAAGTCAAAATTTTAGTTGCTAGAAATGATGTCAAAACCCTTATTTCTCAAGCCTTAGAGCTTGATCCAGAATTTGTAGTAATTGAAAATTTAGAACATTTTTTAGAATTAAAAACTGCCTTAAAAAATCTAAAAAATTGTCAAATTTTATGTGGAGCGGAAGCGATTTTAGAAGTGGCAAAAATTCATTGCGATTTAATGATTTCGGCGATTGTTGGTTCCGCCGGAATGCTTCCAACTCTTAACGCTATTCGTGCCAAAACTAATATCGCTTTAGCAAATAAAGAATCGTTGGTTTGTGCTGGAAATTTTTTAAATCAAGAGGCTAAAAAACATGGTGTATCAATTGTCCCGATTGATTCTGAACATAATGCAATTTTTCAAATTTTTGAAAATAATAATTTAAATTTAATTGAAGAAATTATTTTAACCGCCTCGGGCGGACCGTTTTTTAATTCGGACAAAAATTTTGCAGAAATAACGATCGCCGAAGCTTTGAAACATCCAAATTGGCAAATGGGTGCAAAAATTTCAATTGACTCCGCAACAATGATGAATAAGGGTCTAGAGATGATCGAAGCTTTTTATTTATTTCCAATTGCCAAAAAACAAATTAAAATTTTAGTGCACCCACAATCGATAATTCACGGAATCGTTAATTATGGTGATGGCTCGACGCTAGCGATGATGAGCTTGCCCGATATGCAAGTACCAATTTCGCATGCGATAAATTATCCAAATCGCATGAAAATAAATCATCAAAAACTTGATTTAGCAAAATTGCAAAAACTTGAATTTTTTGAGGTTGATGAAAAAAAATTTCCAGCAATCAAAATTTGTCGTGATGCTCTCGAAGTCGAGGGCAATGCACCGGCAATTCTTAACGCCAGCAATGAAATCGCGGTTGAAAAATTTTTAAACTCACAAATTACTTTTGATAAAATTCCGCAAATTGTTTTGGAAACTTTAAATAAAATTCCTTACAAAAAACTTGATTCGATTGAAGATGTGTTGTTAAATGACAAAATAGCTCGCGATTTTGCTAAAAAATTAACCATTTAAACACCAAATTTATGTCGATTATTCAAATCATTCTTCACAACCTACTTTCCTTCGTCGCCATAATATCAATAATAGTTTTTATTCATGAATTCGGGCACTTTATCGTCGCTCGTTGGTGCGGGGTTAAAATTGAAGAATTTGCCATCGGTTTTGGTAAAAAAATTTTTAGTTTTCGCGACAAAAAAGGAACGCAATGGAAATTTTGCATTTTGCCTTTCGGCGGGTATGTAAAAATGTTCGGCGATAAAAACGGTGCTTCGATTCCCGACACAGAATTAATCAAAAAAATGTCGCCTCGTGAACGAAAAATTTCTTTTTTAGGCAAAAATGTTTATCAACGCATTGCTATTGTTGGCGCTGGTCCAGTCGCTAATTTTCTTTTAGCGATTTTTATTTTTACTTGTTTATTTAAATTAAATGGCATTACGCAAATTGAGCCCGTAGTCAGTGAGATTGTTGAAAATAGTGCATCTTTTCAAGCGGGAATTAAAAAAGGTGACAAAATTTTGGCGATTGATAATAAAGAAATTGAAGATTTCCAAGATATCAGAAATATTGTCGTTACGGGTTTGGAAGAGGATTTAAATTTTAAAATTAAACGCAATAACGAAGAGTTGAATATTAAAATTTCGCCAAAAATAATTTCTTCAAAAGATATGTTTGGTGATGATGTTGAAATGCGTTCAATTGGTTTAATTGCCGAAAATGTGGTTAAAAAAGAATTATCTTTAAACGAGAGTTTTGTTGAGGCAAACAAAGAAACTTTAAGTATTTCAAAATCAATTTTAAAAACTTTGGGTCAACTTATTTCGGGACAGCGTTCGGTCAAAGAGCTTGGCGGTCCAGTTAAAATTGCCAAATATTCTGGCAAAACGGTTGATATGGGCTTGATTGTTGTTGCGTGGTTCATGGCGATGATTTCAATTAATCTCGGCGTTATGAATTTATTACCAATTCCCGTGCTCGATGGCGGTCATTTATTTTATTATTTTATTGAGGCAATTAAGGGCAAACCGCTTTCGCAAAAATTTCAAACCTATGGATATAATTTTGGGCTGGCGATCGTGTTAAGTTTGATGGTTTTTACTACTTTAAACGATATTTTTCAAATATTTTATAAATAAAAATAGGAGTAAAAATTATGGCAATTCCAAAAGGGCCTTATATACCAGCTGCTTCTTGCGGTTATAACGAAAGATATCCAGCTGAACCTTCAAAATTGACAGAAACATCAGCCAAAAAAAGCGATAATAAAATTGAGAAAAAAAGCGATAATGACGATAATTTAATGATGATAGGAACAACTGGGCTCTCCACTGGGTTGTGCTTCACCGCTCTTGCATTTGGTGGAACAATTATCGCTCCAACTATTTTAACTGTTGCTAGCGTCGCAGTTGTTGGTGCTGGAGTTGGCATCGCTGGTTATTATGCGGTAGAATATGTTAAAAATCAATTTAAAAACACAACCGCTCCGTCATCAAACCCCATCATCACACCAATCAACAAAACCATCAAAAACCCCATCAACTCCAAAAAAAATACCGAAAGAACAGGGAAGGAGGGTGGAGCTCTTTTTGGATTTTAAAAAATTAAAAAAATTTTAAATATTTTTTGTAATTTTATTTAGAAAATCTAAAACTTTACCGCTTTCTAACAATTCTTGTGAAAAAATAATTCCGTCACTAATATTTTCAAATTTATTGATTAATTGTAAGGCAAAAGCACAATTTAAAGCAACGATATCGAGATATTTAGAGGTTTTTCCTGCAAATAATTCAAGCATTTTTTGCGAATTATATTCTGCATTTCCACCGATAATTGCATCGATTGAACATTTTTGAATTCCATAATTTTCGGGATCAATAATTTCAATTTCGTGAATTTTTTGTTGAGAAATTTTGAGTAAATAGGAGTTGTCACTAATAGTAATTTCATCCATGCCATCAAAGCCGTGAACCACATAAAAAGAGCCCTGAGGATTGTTTTTTAAAAGCACTTCGGCGATTTTGTGCAGGATATTTTTATTTGAAGTGCCAATAATTTGTTGTTGCGGATTGACAGGGTTTAAAAGCGGTCCAATATAATTAAAAATTGTCGGCTCATTGATTGATTTTCTAATCTCGGCGACATTTTTTAATATCGGATGAAAATAAGGTGCAAATAAAAAACTTAAATTATAATTGTGTAAATTATTGTCGATATTTTTGATGTTGTCGTCAAAAGCGATTCCAAGATGAGTAAAAATATCCGCCGAGCCAGAGGCCGAAGATACGGCACGATTGCCATGTTTGGCAATTTTTATACCCGAAGATGCCAAAACAAAAGCCACCGCTGTTGAGATGTTAAGAGTTTTTAACTTGTCGCCACCAGTGCCACAAACATCGAGGGCATCTTGATGGTGAGGAATTTTTATCATTCTTTTTTTTAACGAATTTATCGCGCCAAAAAAAGAATTTATCGGTAAATTTTGAGAATTTAATTCGAGTAAAAAATTTTTAGTGGAATTATCATTAATTTTTTTTTCAAAAATTTGATCAAAAATATTTTCAAATTGTTGGGCAGAATATTTTTCTAGACTCAATTTTTCTTAAATTAAATTTATAAAATTTTTAAAAATTTCATGACCAAACTCAGTGGCAATTGATTCGGGATGAAATTGCACCGCATAAATTTTTAAATTTTCATCGGCAATTGCCATGATAATTCCATCTTTAGTTTCGGCCGTAATGGTTAAATTTTTTGGACAAGTTTCGCGTTCGATAATTAAAGAATGATAGCGCGTAGCCTTGAAAGGCGAGGGTAAATCGCGAAATAAATTTTGTTGATTGTGAAAAATCTCACTAATTTTGCCATGCATTGGATAAGTGCGAATAATTTTACCTCCAAAGGCTTGACCAATAGCTTGATGACCAAGACAAACTCCGAAAATTGGTAATTTTCCTTTGAAATTTTTGATGATATCGAGGCAAATTCCAGCTTCATTTGGCGAACATGGACCGGGTGATAACACGATGGCATCGGGTTTTAAAATATTAATTTCATCAATAGAAATTTTATCATTTCTTTTAACTAAAACATCTTTAGCACCCGCGGAAATCAAGTAGTGAAAGAGGTTGTAAGTAAAGCTATCATAGTTATCGATTAGTAAAATCATAAGTAATTTTTTTGACAAATTGCGATAAATTTTTTTTAAAATAATATCGTTTTTTTAAAGTAATTTTGTGAGCAATTATAAATTTTTATATTCTTCGAGAGTATATTCATCAACTAAAATTGCGTCGTAACAAGCTTCGAACATTTCTTTTAGTTGAATTTTATCATCCGAAGAAATTATGTGAAGCTCTAAAGCCTCATCAATATTATCGCGCAAAGGTTTTTTTGGTAATTTATTTTCTTTGACGGCGTTTTTAATTTTATGAATAATTTCTTCGCAATTTTCTTGCAAGAACATAGCATTTTCAAGGCGTCCGAGATTATCATTTTTATCTTTGTTAACAAAAATTCCTTTGGTTAAATTTTCTCTTTCTTGGCCATTTTTAATGATAGATTTAACCGCTTTGTGACCTAGGGCATCATTGGCTGGGCAAACAAAGGCATTAAATCTTGCAAAGAGGGCAAAAGGTTTAAAAATTATACCAACAAAACCAGTGAATAAATTTTGATATAAACCTTCAATAGCATATTGAGCCTTACAGAATTGCTCTTTTAGAGCGTGTTCAACTAAAGCTTCTTCGGATTTTGGTGAGCCATTTTCTTTAAACTTACGCAAAATGCAAGTGGCAAAATAAAGAGCAGAAAGTGCATCACCAAAGCGTCCATTGATTTTTTCTTTGCGTTTTAAATTGCCCCCAAAACGAGCCATAGCAATATCGGCAAGTAATGCAAAAGTTGCACTACACCATGAAATTTTTCGTTGATATTTTGAAATTAAATCGCGTTTGGTTGGCGAAATTAAATAACCGCGAGTTAAAGAGAGTAAAATCGAGCGTGATAAATTGTTAAATAAATGTTTAATATGGTTAAAAAAAGCTTCGTCAAAAGCGTTATTATCGCCATTTTCTAGGGCGATAATTTCTTTGTAGGCGTAAGGGTGAGACATGATGGCACCTTGTCCAAAATGAATCAAGCTTCGGGTCATGATGTTTGAACCTTCGACGGTAATTGAAATCGGCGTTGAAAAATAGGCGTTAGCTAAAATATTGCGTGGACCCCTGATTATAGCACCTCCAGCACAAATATCCATGGCATCATTAATATTTTGGCGAAAAATTTCGGTCGAATGATATTTGGCGATGGCACTGATTACGGCGGGTTTGGCACCTGAATCAACCGAACCAGCGGTGAAGGCACGCATGGCATCGAGAGCATAGGTGCGTGAAGCGATGCGAGCGATAACTTCTTCAATACCTTCAAATTTGGCAATCGAAGTGCCGAATTGTTCGCGAACCATTGAATAAGCCGTGACGACTCTGGTTGCTAATTTTGATCCACCCGAACTAGTTGATGGCAATGAAATTCCGCGACCCGCCGATAAACATTCCATCAACATTTTCCAGCCTTTGCCCAAGCCTTCTTTTTCACCAATTATGGCATCTAGACCGATGATAACATCATTGCCATTGAGTGGCGAATTAACAAAAGGTGTTGCCAATGGATCGTGGCGACGCCCTTGAACAACGCCATTTGTTGTGTTTGGAATTAGAGCGCAAGTAATGCCAATTTCCGAATTTTCTGATAAAATTTTATCTGGATCGCGTAATTGAAAAGCAACACCAATTATTGTGGCGTAAGCTCCGAGAGTAATATAGCGTTTTTTCCAATTTAAACGGATTTTGATTTCGCCATTGTCATCTTTAAAAACTATGCCATTTGATTGTATTGAGGTAGCATCACTTCCTGCTGTAGCTTCAGTTAAGGCAAAACACGGCAATTCGCGTCCATCGGCGAGACGCGGTAAGTAATGATCTTGTTGCGATTTAGTGCCATAATGCAAAAGTAATTCGGATGGTCCGAGTGAGTTTGGAACCATGGCAGTTATGGCTAAAGGCACCGAACGAGATGCCAATTTTTCAATAACGCAACTGTGAGCGAAAGCTGAAAAGCCAAGTCCGCCATAGTTTTTGGGAATAATCATGCCAAAAAATTTTTTATCGCGTAAATATTGCCAAACTTGGGGCGGTAAGTCGCGCAAGATTTGCACTTCATAATCAACGCAGATTTTGCAGAGCTCTTCAACTTCATTATCAATAAAGTTTTGTTCTTCGGCAGTGAGTTTTGGATAATTCATTGCCATGATTTTTTTGAAGTCAGGATTGCCGGAAAATAATTCGCCATCAACCCATGTAGTTCCTGAAGTTAGAGCGATTTTTTCAGTTTGCGAAATTTTAGGCAATAAGCCTAAATTTTTAATTAAAAAGATTATAAAAGGTGTTAAAAATTTTTGACGAAGATTTGGGAAAACTAATAAAATTGAAATCGCCCAAAATGGTAACCAAAAAAGTAAACTTAAATTAAGGGGTAACAGAATTATTGAGAAAAAAACAAAATAGGATAAATAATTTAATTTTTTATAAGAAAAAAATAAAAAAATAACGATTGAGAACAGCCACAAATATGGAATTCCAAGAATGGCATTGCTGATAAAATCAAAAAAACCTGAATTATTTTCGTTCATAAATTTATAATTTAATTTTCAATCATCTTTTCACAAGACGATTTGACTAATTGACGAATTTGACCAATAAAAGAAGCTCTTTCATTAACTGAAATGGCTTGTCTAGCATCGAGCAAATTAAGTAAATGACTTGCCTTTAAAGCTTGTTCAAAAGCTGGAATTGGTAAATTATTTTCGGCTAAAATTTGTGATTGAGTTTTGGCTTCTTCAAAATTTTTAAATAGAATATCGATATTGCTATGATTTAAAATGAAGTGAGAATTTTCAACTTCGCTTCTAAAAAAAATATCTTTGTAAGTAATTTTATCGGCATTTTCTTTGCCATTCCAATTAATATCAAAAATTGAATCAACGCCTTGAATATGCATGGCAATTCTTTCTAGGCCGTAAGTGATTTCTCCAGGAATGAGATCGCATTCAATTCCGCCAATTTGTTGCATGTAAGTGAATTGAGTGATTTCCATGCCGTTGAACCAAACTTCCCAGCCAAGTCCAGAAGCGCCAACCGAAGGATTTTCCCAATCATCTTCAACGAATCGAATATCGTTTTCTTTAGTGTTTAACCCAATTAAATCAAGGCTTTGTAAATAAAGATCTTTGATATTTTGGGGTGCGGGTTTTAGTAAAACTTGAAATTGATAATAATGACTTAAGCGATTTGGATTATTGGCAAACCTTGCATCAGTAGGGCGACGACAAGGTTGAACATAAGCAACTTTCCACGGTTTTTTGCCTAAAGCGCGTAAAACCGTGGCGGGATGCAAAGTGCCAGCGCCGACTTCGGTATCAATTGGCTGAAGAACCGCACAACCTTGGTTTGCCCAGAAATTTTGTAGATCAAAAATAATTTGTTGGAATGATTTTACCATTCAATTATCCTACAATTTCATTGGTTGCGAAGAAAAATGCGATTTCATTTTTAGCATTTTCGAGGCTATCTGAGCCGTGAACTGAATTGGCTTCGATTGATAAAGCGAATTCTTTACGAATCGTTCCAGCATCTGCATTAGCGGGGTTTGTTGCCCCCATAATTTCGCGATTTTTGGCAACGGCATTTTCGCCTTTTAAAACTTGCACTACAACTGCGTCAGAAGTCATAAATTTGACTAAATCTTTGTAAAATGGGCGTTCACGATGAACCGCATAAAAATCACCAGCAATTTTTTCTGATAAAAAAAGCATTTTTTGTGCAACGATTTTTAAGCCCGCTTCTTCAAATTTAGCATTTATTTTGCCAGTTAAATTTCTTTGAGTAGCATCGGGTTTTAAGATTGATAGAGTAAGTTCAATAGCCATGTTTGAGTGTAAAAAGAATTAATAAATTTTATAAATATTTTTGAAAACTAAATAATCAAAAAACATTTTTATCCACATAAATTAAAAAATTTTTAAGACTAAGTCAAGAAATCAGTTTAATTTTAAAATTAAAATTTACTTTGAGATTTTAATCGTTTAAAATTTCAAAAAATTTGATTATAAAATTGATAAATTTTTAATGAAAAACTCACAAATTAATTTTGAAGAATTATATTCGATAATTTCTACAAAAATTGCATCGCAAGATGAAAAATCTTATACCAACAAATTAGCCAAAGGTGAAATCGCCCGTTTGGTTCAAAAAATTGGCGAAGAGGGCGTTGAAGTCACGATTGCTGGGCTTTTGCACGATAAAAATAATTCGCAACAATCGCGTCAAAATTTAATCAATGAAGTTTGTGATTTATATTATCACAGTTTGGTTTTGCTTGCTAAAAATCAGATTAATTTATCAGAAATCTTTGAAGAATTTAAAAAAAGAAATAATCATTAAATATGAATAATATTGAACTTACTGAAAATGCTAAAAATCGCATTTTGGAAATCAAAAATAATACCAATAATCCACATAAATTTTTGCGTTTAACCGTTAAGAGTGGCGGTTGTAGCGGGTTTCAATATATTTTTGAACTTGATGATAAAAATCTTGTCGATGATTTAGTAATTTGCGAAGAAAATATTGATGATTCGAAAAATTTAATCGCCAAAACTGATAAAATTTCTTTGCAATTTATCGAAGGTGCCAAAATTGATTTTGTCGAAGAATTAGGTGCTAGTTATTTTAAAGTTGTTATTTTCGAGGGTTTAATATTAGCTAAATGCTTAATGTTAATTTTTTGTGAGTGTCAAAATTCCACTTGCAGTGTTTTCTTATTCCATTGTTTAGTGGATTTTGTACCCATGTTATTATATGAAT
>CAJBXX010000086.1 GCA_903959715.1 uncultured Alphaproteobacteria bacterium
AATAATTATAATTAAATAATTGATATTTTTATTGTTTAACATTATAATTTTTATAAAAAACTAGTAATTTCAATGAAACAACTTCCAAATTTCCTCACCGCACTTAGAATATTCATAATTCCATTGTTGGTTTTGGCATTTTATATTCCAGGGATGCTTTCCAATGTGATAACGGCTTTTTTATTCGGAGTTGCGGCGATAACCGACTATTTCGATGGCTATTTCGCTCGCTCGATGAAGGCTCAATCAAATTTTGGTAAATGCCTCGATCCCATCGCCGACAAACTTTTAGTTATCGTCGCCATCGTCATGCTCATAAAATTTAATCCATTTAACCCTTGGATTTTATTTCCCGGACTTGTTATAATATGCCGTGAAGTTCTAGTTTCTGGACTTCGTGAATATTTAGCGGAAGTAAATGTGCGCGTTCCCGTAAGCACTTTAGCAAAATATAAAACTGCGGTTCAAATGTTTGGAATAGGTGGTTTATTATTGGGAGACAACGGCTCCGCTTATGTTCTTTATCAATGGTTTGGCGGTTATATTGAAGTTGATATTAAATATTTGCTCATTTCCTTAATCGGAGTTTTGGCAAAAATTTTATTTTCTTCGGCGGCAATTTTAACGATTATAACCGGCTATTCCTATTTTCGCACTAGTTTTAAAAATATGTAAATTATGTTTCTTATCTTATCTTTATTCGTTAATTTTTTGTTAATAAGTGCTTTGGCATATATTTTTCGTCAAAATCATTTAGCTCATAATAATTTTGAAAATCTCAAACAAAAAAACGCTGATTTATCCAGTAATATTGCGGTTTTACAAGCTAAATTTGATAACAAAAATAATGAATCGCAAAAATACGAAAATCTTCTTCACGAAACTTCGCACAAAAAAGATGAGTTAGAAAAAAAGAATTCAGAAGCGCAAGCTCATCTTGATGATTTAGAAAAAACTTTAGAAAAATCTGAGAAAAAATTCAGCGATTTTGAAGAAAAAGTTCAAAAAATTATTGAAGAAAACAAAAGCTATCTGCGCGAAAATTTAAATTACAATTCCGAAGTAAAATTTTTAAAAGAAAAACTTGAAAATCATAAAAAAGAAATTGAAGAATTGCACAAAATATCGCGACAAAGTTTTGAAAATATTGCCAATAAAATTCTTCACGAAAAATCTGAAAAATTCACCGAAGTCAATAAAAAGAATATTGCTTTAATCCTAGAGCCACTTGGACAAAACATTAATAATTTTAAAAAACAAGTTTCCGATACTTACGACAAAGATCTAAAACAAAGAGTTGAACTTCAAGAGCAAATAAAAAATTTATTAGAGCAAACCAGCAAAGTGAGCAATGAAGCCAATAATTTGGCGAGTGCTTTGAAAGGCAGTTCAAAAAAACAAGGCAATTGGGGCGAAATGATACTCGAAACGATTTTGCAACATTCGGGCTTGCAACGCGATGTCCATTATTTCAAAGAAAAATCTTTCAATAATGAAGATGGGCAAAATTTGCGTCCAGATTTCCAAATTCATTTGCCCGACAACCGCATGATTATTGCGGATTCAAAGGTTTCGTTGGTGGCTTATAATAAATTTTGCGAAAGCAAAAATGATGAAGAATCGCAAAAATATCTCGAAGAACATCTTAAATCGGTTTATGCTCATGTCGATAATTTAAGTAGCAAAAATTACGATGATCTTGAAAAATCTCTCGATTTTACCATGATGTTCATGCCAGTCGAGCCCGCTTATATCTTGGCGATACAAGCCGATAAAAATTTGTGGTCTTACGCATATTCCAAACGAATTTTAATAATGAGCCCAACTAATTTAATCGCTTGTTTGAAAATAATTGATGATTTGTGGAAACGCGAATTACAAAGTAAAAACGCCATGACGATTGTTAATCGTGGCGAAAAACTTTATAATAAATTCGTTAGTTTTACCGAATCCATTTTAGAAATTGGACGCAAATTAAATGATTCACAAAAAGCTTACGATAACGCTCTAAATCAAATGAAAGAAGGGAAGGGCAACTTATTATGGCAAGCGGAATCCTTGAGAAATTTAGGCTTAAAATCGGAGAAAAAAATTCCAATTGAGTTTGATATTTTGCAAGATGACGAACAATAACGCTCCCACTCTTAAATGATGCGAATTAATCGCGAAATACGCGATGAGTTCATTTCTCTTCTCCCCGCGAGCGGGAAGAGTTGAAAACCGTAAGTTGAAAAAAGTAGGTTTGCAATTCCTTTAAAAATTCAAAAATAAATTCAATATTGACAAAAA
>CAJBXX010000087.1 GCA_903959715.1 uncultured Alphaproteobacteria bacterium
TAAAAACTAAATTTTAAAACTAAAAAAAATAATTTTTTTAACAACAAAAAAATAATATTTGATTTAAAGAAAATAAATAATTAGATTTTTAGAAATTATTTTTACCAATAAAATATTAATCACCATAAAAAGTCAACCATGAAATTTACATTTTTAAAAATTTTCCTCATTTCTTTATTAATTTCTCTGAGTTTTTTTATCAAAAAGGCTCAAGCTTGGAGCGGTTATGATTATGAAACAAAAACTGAAATTGATATCGGTCAAGGTAATTTAGTTCGCGAAGGAAGTCTTATTCAATTTTATGATTCTAAGGACGACAATTTTCATACCGCCAAAATTAATTTTATGCAATCAAGTGCTGGCGGAATTGAAGTGAACTTACTCGACCTCGATACAAAAAAAGAACGCAATTTTGTAATGTATTAAATAAAATCTAAACATCACTTGTATTTAAAAAATTAAATTTCTATTTAATTTTCAAGAGAATTTTTTTTCAAAAAATCAGCACAAAAAATATATGAATATCGAAAAATTTACTGAAAAATCGCAAACAATTTTAGCGAACGCTCAGACTTTGGCTCTAGGCTCTTCGCATCAAAAATTATTGCCCGAACATTTGCTTCAAGCGATGATTAATGATGAAGATTCTTTAGTGCAAAAAATTATCGGTTTATGCGACGGTAATTTTGAAATTTTAAAAGCCGAAATTGTGCAATCTTTAAAGAAGATTCCGCAAGTTGATGGCAGTGGTGCATCTTCAATATCAATGTCGCAAGAGTTAGCAAAAGTTTTAATGCTCGCCGAAAAATTAGCCCAAAAAAATCAAGATCCATTTGTTTCAATTGAAATTTTATTACAAGCAATTTTAGAAGATGAAACTAATCAGGGATCGTTGGCTTTAAAGGTTGCGGGTGTCAGTGTTCAAGGCTTAAGAGTTGCAATTCAAACAATTCGTGCCGGCAAAAAAGCTACTTCATCTTCTTCAGAAAATACTTATCGCTCTTTAGAAAAATATGCACAAGATTTAACTAAAAAAGCTCGTGACGGTAAAATTGATCCCGTCATCGGACGCGATGAAGAAATCCGTCGAGCCATGCAAGTTTTGTCGCGACGCACTAAAAATAATCCAGTTTTAATCGGACAACCAGGGGTCGGCAAAACCGCTATTGTCGAGGGTTTGGCGGTACGCATGATTAATGGCGATGTTCCTGAAAGCTTAAGAAATAAAAAATTAATGGCACTCGATATGGGTGCTTTAATCGCCGGCGCCAAGTTTCGCGGAGAATTTGAAGAAAGATTAAAAGCGGTTTTAAATGAAATCGAAAATAATGACGACATAGTTTTGTTTATCGATGAGCTTCATTTGTTGGTCGGAGCTGGCAAAACTGACGGCGCCATGGACGCTTCAAATCTTTTGAAGCCAGCCTTAGCCCGCGGTACTCTTCATTGTATCGGCGCTACAACTCTTGATGAATATCGTAAATATATCGAAAAAGATCCAGCTTTGGCGCGAAGATTCCAAGCTGTTTACACAGAAGAGCCAACGGTTGAAGACACTATTTCAATTTTGCGTGGCATCAAAGAAAAATATGAAGTTCATCATGGCATAAAAATTAAAGATTCGGCTTTGATTGCGGCCGCGACACTTTCAAATCGCTATATCACCGACCGTTTTTTACCCGACAAAGCCATTGATTTAGTTGATGAAGCGGCGAGTGCTTTAAAAATCGAACTCGATTCTAAACCGACTGAACTTGACGAAATCGATCGCAAAATTATTCAATTAAAAATTGAATGTGAAGCTTTAAAAAAAGAAGAAGATAATTCTTCAAAAGAACGATTGAAAAAAATCTCTGAAGAATTAATTAGTCTTGAAAAAAAATCGGCTGAAATGTCGAGTTTATGGCAAGCTGAAAAAATGAAAAGAGTTAAAATTAACGAATTAAAAAGCAAAATTGAAAATGCAAAATTTGAGCTCGAAAAAGCACAAAGAGAAGGCAATTTAGCTAAGGCAGGTGAAATTACTTACGGTAAAATTCCTGAATTCCAAAATGAATTGTTAAAACTTGAAGCTTCATCGAGCGACAATATTTTGCGTGAAGCGGTTTCCGAAGATGATATCGCCAATATTATCGCAAAAATTACCGGAATTCCGCTCGATAAAATTATTTCGGGTGAAAAAGAAAAATTGTTAAAAATGGAAGATTTGCTTCGCAAAAGAGTTGTCGGACAAAATCATGCGTTAACGGCAATTGCTAACGCGGTTAGACGGGCGAGGGCAGGGCTTCAAGATGTTAATCGTCCAATTGGTTCGTTCTTATTTTTGGGACCAACGGGGGTTGGCAAAACCGAAGTTTCTAAAGCTCTCGCTGAATATATTTTTAACGATGAAGGTGCTTTACTTCGTATCGACATGAGTGAATTTATGGAAAAACATGCGGTCGCGAGGCTAATTGGTGCTCCTCCCGGTTATGTTGGTTATGAACAAGGTGGTATGTTAACCGAAGCGGTACGGCGCCGACCATATCAAGTAATTTTATTTGATGAAGTTGAAAAAGCTCATCATGATGTTTTTAATATTTTGCTCCAAGTGCTTGATGATGGGCGTCTCACCGATTCTCACGGCAATATTGTTAATTTCACCAATACTATAATTATTTTAACTTCTAATCTTGGTTCACAGTTCCTAGTTGAAATTGATGAAGATGATGAAGATTTAACAAACAAAGATAAGTTTCAAGAAAAAGCAATGGAAGTTGTGAGATCGCATTTTAGGCCGGAATTTTTAAATCGCCTCGACGAAATTATTATGTTTAATAAATTAAATCGTAACGATATGGATGCGATCGTTGATGTCCAATTTTCTAAGCTTGCAAACAGATTATCAAATCGAAATATTACTCTTATTCTCGATGAAAATGCTCGACATTATTTAGCTTCAAGAGGTTATGATTCGCAATATGGAGCGCGACCTTTAAAACGCGTAATTCAACGCGAAATTGAAAATATTTTGGCTGAAAAAATTCTGCGATCTCAACTCGTTGATGGGCAAAATGTTAAATTAAATTATGTTAATGAAGCGTTGGAATTTGTGGTCGAAAATAATATTATAAAACGCGATTAAGAATGAATTAAACAATAAGTCATGCTATCGTGAAGCGCTCTAAAAGAAGCATCGATGATGTTTTTTGAAACTCCGATTGTTGTCCATACTTCACCTTTTTCATTACAAGACTCAATTTGCACGCGGGTGATGGCTTGAGTGCCAGCGGAAGGAGTTAAAATTCTTACTTTGTAATCACTTAATTTAATGTTTTTTAGAATTGGATACTTTCGCGATAAAGCTTTGCGAAGAGCTTTATCTAAAGCATTCACCGGGCCATTGCCCTTAGAAATTGCCATGGAAATTTTATTACCAATTTGTATTTTTATTTTAGCTTCCGCCATCGTTATAATTTCACCATTTTTATCGTGACTGCGTTCGTCAACAACGCTAAAACTTATTAGTTCAAAAAAATTAGGAACTATTGATAAAGATTTTTTGGCTAAAATTTCAAAGCTAGCATCGGCAGAGTCGTAGGCGTAACCCTGCGTTTCCAAATCTTTAACAATATTAACTAAATCACTAATTTTATCGCCTAAATTTTCTTCATTTTTAATCAAGCCAATTTCTTTCAAACGACTTATAATATTTGAACGACCCGCTTGATTTGAAACCATAATTTGACGATGATTGCCAACTTTTTCGGGATCAATATGCTCGTAAGAGCTAGCATTTTTTGCAACCGCCGAGACATGTAAGCCACCCTTGTGAGCAAAAGCATATTTCCCAACATATGGTGCGAATTTATCGCTTTCTTTGTTTAAAATTTCATCGAGAAAACGCGAAACTTTAACTAAATTTTTTAGATGAGAATCTTCAATGCCAATATCGTAGCCCATTTTCAAAGCAAGAGTTGGGATAATTGAGGTCAAATTAGCATTGCCACATCTTTCGCCAAGACCATTGATCGTGCCTTGAACTTGTCGCACCCCGGCTTCAACCGCACAAATTGAGTTGGCAACGGCGTTGCCGGTATCGTTATGGCAATGAATGCCAAGATTCTCTCCGGGAATAATTTTTACAACTTCGGCAATTATTGATTTTATTTCGGAGGGCAAAGTTCCGCCATTGGTATCGCATAAAATTATCCATCGTGCACCTGCTTCAAAAGCGGTTTTAATAACATTTAGCGCAAATTTTGGATTGGCTTTGTATCCATCGAAAAAATGCTCGGCATCAAACATTGCCACTTTTTTTCTTTTAATGATATGCTTGATTGATTCATCAATCATTGCTAAATTTTCTTGCTCAGAAATGTGTAAAGCATGCGTTAAATGGAAATCCCAACTTTTACCAACAATACAAATTGATTTAGCTTGCGAATTGATTAAAGCGTTGAGCGCGTTATCGTTTCCCGCCGAACTATTAACGCGTCGAGTCATGCCAAAGGCAACAAATTGCGAATTTTCCAACTTCGGAAGATTTAAAAAAAACTCATCATCGATTGGATTGGCACCAGGCCAACCGCCTTCAATAAAATCGATGCCAATTTTGTCGAGCATTTTGGCGATATCGATTTTATTTTGAACGGAAAAGTTGACGGTGCTAGTCTGGGCGCCATCTCTTAGCGTTGAATCATATAAATAAACTCTAGATTTTTTCTTCATAAAAATGATTTACTAAAAATATTTAATATAAAAAAACCAAGGTTCCGATGATAGCGAACAATGCGGAGGAGACCCAAAAACTATAAACTACTTTTTGTTCACCCCATCCTAATTTTTCAAAATGATGATGCAATGGCGCCATTAAAAAAATTCTTTTTTTGCGTAATTTATAAGAGCCGACTTGTAAAATTACCGAAACAGCCTCGGCGACAAATAAAATTGAAATCAGAAAAAAAACAAATTCTTGTTTGACGATTATGGCGATCATGCCAAGAACAGAGCCAATTCCGAGACTTCCAACATCACCCATAAATATTTTAGCGGGTTTTAAATTAAAAGTTAAAAATGCTAAAATTGAGCCGATTAAAGATATGCAAAAAAATATTATTTCTCCCGAAAATAAAACATGCGGAACATTGAATTTTGAAGCCAATTCACGAGTTGACGAAGCGTGAATTAGTAAAATTAAGCAAATTAAATTTATAATCGCTGGCACTGACACTAAGCCGTCCAAGCCATCGGTTAAATTGACGGCATTTGAGGAGCCGACAATCACGATGGTTACAAAAATTATATAGAGTGATAGGCTTAGAGTAAGGTAATGATGAGATCCAAGTGGAAAAAAAATGTCGCCCGTAGCATGAATTGGATCAATCAAATTAAGCCACAAAAAGGCAAAGCCAATAATTGTAAATTGAATTATGATGCGATAACTTCCGCGAAAACCTTTGGAATTTTTGAAGACCACTTTCATTAAATCATCAATCAGACCAATCGAAGCAAAGCAAATCATGATCGAACAAATCACCAAAACATAACGATTAAAAATATCAACAAATAAAAAAGTGGTTATTAAAGTTGATAAGATTATAAAAATTCCGCCCATAGTTGGCGTGCGTTTTTTATTTTTTAAATGCGATTCGGGACCATCAGAACGAATTGGTTGGAAAAGATTTTTTTTATTCATTATCGCGATATATTTTTTTGTGGAAAAAAATCCTAACAAATATGACGAAATAAGGCAAATAAAGGCTTTAAACCATAAATTTTTAAAAATTATAAGACTAGTGAGCACTGGTTTTCAAAGTTAATTTTTCAATAATTTTTTCCATTTTTGTTCCGCGAGAACCCTTCAAGTAAACGATATCGCCATCATTTAAAAGTTCAACAAATTCAACGCTTGCAGAAGTGGAATCGGGATAATTTGTAGAGTTTTTTAGTTTTTTATCTTGATTTGCTTGGTTCATTTGCGCTCCAACTAGAATAATTTTATCAAAGTTTTTTTCTTTAACAAAATCTAAAATTTCGCGATGAATTTCCAAAGATTTTTCGCCAAGTTCAAGCATATCGCCGAGAGCACAAATCATTCTTTTTTTGTGCAAAATATTTTTTAGTTTTTCACAATTTTGTAAACCAGCTTTCATTGATAAAATGCTGGCGTTGTAAGTGTCATCGACGATGGTAATTTTTTTTCCATTAATGATTATATCGCTTACTTTGCCACGGCCTTCGGAGCTAGAAAAATTCTTTAAAATTGCCAATCCCGAATTTAAATCTTTGCCAATTAAATCAAGACAGGCTACCGCTATTATTGAATTAAAACTTACGGCTTGATTGGTGCATCCAATTGTGTAAGAAATTTTTTTAGAATCTTTGATTGTCGCCTCGATTTTAGCAAGAGAAGAATCCGCAATTGTTATCTCGTTAATTTGATAATCGGAATGATTTTTATGACCAAAAGAAATTAGATTTAAACCCTTTATTTTGTAGGATTCAACTTGTTTTTTTAGAAATTCAAAATGAATATTGTCGGCATTTAAAATGGCGACACCATTTTCCTCAAGACCGGCAAAAATTTCAGATTTTGCCAATGCAATTTCTTGTTCATTTTTAAAAAATTCAATATGAACGGGGCCAACATTGGTAATGATTGCAACATGAGGACGGGCAATTTTTGTAAGATGAATTATTTCATTTAAATGATTCATTCCCATTTCAAAAATAGCATATTCGCAATCGGCTTCAAGGTTTGATAATGAAAGAGGCAAGCCAATATGATTATTAAGATTTCCCGAATTGGCAAAGGTTTTTCCTTGAGTTGAAAATGCTAATTTTAAAATTTCTTTAGTGCCAGTTTTGCCAACGCTACCAGTCAAGGCGATGATTTTTGCTTTAGCTCTTTTGCGTGAAAATTCTGCAAGTTTATCGAGTGCTTTATAAGTATTTTTTACCAAAATTAAACGCGAAACAAAATCAGAATTTTTAATTTCATCAGGAATTTGCTCAACAATCGCAAAATTAGCTCCGTTTTCAAAGGCTTGTAATAGATATTTATGTCCATCGGTATGTTCTCCTTTAAGAGCGATAAAAAGCCCAGCATAAACTTTTTTTCGACTATCGATAAAAACATTTTCCATCAATAGATTTTTCGAGTTATTAATTGAATTTTTTAATTCATTATCAAGTGCTTCAGCTATTTCTTTTGTAGTCCAGAGAGTCATTTTAAAAAAATTATTTTAAGATTTTTATTTCACTAGAGTCAAATCTAGCACCAAATTTTTGAATTATTTTTCCGGCAAGGAAATTGCCATATTCACCACATTTTTCTAAATCAAAATTACGCACAAAATAATACAAAAAACCACTTGCAAAACTATCGCCCGCTCCCGTAGTGTCAACAATTTTTTCAACTTTTGTTGTAGGAATTACAAAAATTTTATCTTTATTCATAAGTACGCAACCCTTTTCACTTCTAGTTATAGCAACGATAATATTTGGATTTGTTTTTGTAAAAAATTGATGAATTTTGTCTTGATTAAAATCTTTTAGATCCAATAATTGCAAGATCTCATCCTCATTTGCAAATAATATATCAATATTATTTAATAATTTTAAAAAATCTTGATGATTGCGTTCAACACAAAACGAATCGGACAAAGAAAAAGCGATTTGAATGTTATTTTTTTTTGCCAAATCGATTGATTTTTTCAAAGCCAAAATAGTTTGCGAAGCGTCCCATAAATAGCCCTCGATATATAAAATTTTAGCATTTTTAAAACTATTTTCATCAAAATGTGATTTTTTAAAATTTGAAGCACAGCCGAGATGAGTAAGCATGGTGCGTTGTGCATCGGGGGTTACTAGAATAAAAGAAGAGGCGGTTTTTTGATTTGGCAAAATTTTTCCATTAAAAATTGCACCAGTTTTTTTTATGTCATCAATAAATTTTTTACCCGTATCGTCATCGCCGACCACACCAATAAAATCAACTTCGTTTCCGAGTTGAGCCAAAGTTGCAATCGTGTTGCCAACCGAACCACCCGAACTAAATTTTTCGATCGATAAGTTATTTAAATCCTTTAAAAAATTTTCACTAACTAAATACATCGAACCTTTTTCAAAATTAAGTTTTTCCAAAAAATTATCTTCTGCTTTAGCTAGAAAATCAACGATCGCATTGCCTATGCCTATTATTTTATTTGTCATTTTATTTTACAATAATTTTAAAAAATTTTTTCTTGCCTATTGATAATTCAAAAGCATTTTTTGTGGTGATTGAAAAATTTATATCATTAATAATTTGGTTATTGATTTTAACAGCATTTCCCTCGATTAATCTTTTGGCATCGGCCTTTGATTCCGTGGCTTTAATCTCAAAAATTATTTCAACTAATTTTTTTGAATTATTTTCTTCAATTGTAATTATTTTTTCTTCAAAATTTTCAGAATTTTTTTGCAAAAAAATGCCTCGAGCTTTGAGTAAAATTTGATTGGCAATTTCTTCGCCATGACAAATTTTGGTTGCTTCAAATGCCAATACTTCCTTGGCTTTGTTGATTTCTTGACCATTTAAATTTTCAAATTTTTTAATTTCTTCAAGCGATAAATCGGTGAATAATTTTAAAAATTTTATGACATCATTATCGTGAGTATTGCGAAAATATTGAAAATAATCGAAGGGTGAAAGCATCGCTTCATCAAGCCACACCGCACCTTCGGCGGTTTTCCCCATTTTTTTGCCATCGAAAGTTGTTAATAATGGCGAAGTTAAGCCAAAAGCTTCAGATTTTTTTGCAGACAAACCATTCTCAAAGCCCAATTTTCTAATCAATTCAACGCCATTAACAATGTTTCCCCATTGATCCGAACCGCCAATTTGTAGGATGCAATCATGATTTTTATGAAGTTCGTAAAAATCAAATGCTTGTAAAATCATGTAATTAAATTCAAGAAATGATAGCGGTTGTTCGCGTTCAAGTCTGAGTTTGACTGAATCAAAATTAAGCATTTTATTGACCGAAAAATGCTTACCAACTTTACGCAAAAATTCAACATAGTTAAGGTCTTTTAGCCAATTATCATTATTGATAAGAATAGCTTTATTTTCTTGAAAATTTATAAATTTTTGTAAAGTTTTGTGGATTCCAGTTAAGTTTTCATTAATTTTATTTGAATCTAAGATTTGTCTCGCGTCATCCTTGCCAGAAGGGTCGCCGATTTTTGTTGTACCTCCGCCGAGCAAAATTATGGTTTTATGATTATGTTTTTGTAATAATCTTAAAATCATTATTTGAATCAAACTGCCAACATGTAATGATTTTGCGGTGCAATCAAAGCCAATATAAGCCGTAATTTTTTGTTGCAAAAAGATGTCATCAAGGCTTGATATATCTGTGCATTGAGCTAAATATCCACGCTCAAAGAATTCTTGTAAAAAACCTGATTTTAAATTCATTTTTAAAAAAATAATTAAATAGAAAAAATCGATTTTATTTAAAAAATTTTATTTTAAAATAAATTTCTTAATCTCACTTAAACTTAATTTTTTTACCAATGAATCTCGACGAAAAACAAAAAAAATGTTCGGATTGGTTTCGCTCTCTTCGCGATAAAATTTGTTTTGAATTTGAAAAAATCGAAGAAGAATTTGAAAAAAAATATCCAGGAAAATTTGAAAGAAAAAACTGGAATCGCCTAGATAAATCAAGTCCAAATAGTGATGGAGGATATGGTGAAATGTCGCTAATGAAAGGTAATGTTTTTGAAAAAGTTGGCGTAAATTTTTCTGAAGTTCATGGTGAATTTAGTCCCGAATTTCGCAATGAAATTCCCGGTGCCAATGATGATCCAAGATTTTGGGCAAGCGGAATATCTTTAGTTGCTCACATGAAATCGCCTTTGGTGCCTGCGATTCATTTAAATACTCGTTTTATTTGCACTCAAAAAACTTGGTTTGGCGGTGGAACCGATCTTAATCCAGCAATTGAAAATCCGCAAGACACCATAGATTTTCATGCCTCGTTAAAAAAGGCTTGCGATTCTACTGACTCAAGCTATTACGATAAATATAAAAAATGGTGCGATGAATATTTTTTCATCAAACATCGCAATGTTGCAAGAGGAGTTGGCGGTATATTTTACGACTATTTAAATACCGAAAATTTTGAAAATGATTTTAATTTTACCAAAAATATTGGCTTGGCTTTTTTAGATATTTATCCTAAAATCGTTCGACGACAAATGTCAAAAAAATTTACCGAACAGCAACGCGAAATTCAATTAAAAAAACGCGGGCTTTATGCTGAATTCAATTTAGTTTACGATCGCGGAACACGCTTCGGTTTAATGACGGGAGGCAATGTTGAAGCAATTTTAATGTCCTTACCGCCAATTGCCAAATGGGATTAATTTTAATATTTTAAAAAAACAAAATGCAAAAAATTAACAAAATATATGAGGGAAAGGCAAAAATTCTTTACTCAACTCAAGATGAAAATTTTTTAGTTCAATATTTCAAAGATGATGCCACTGCTTTTAATGCTCAAAAAAAGGCGGTGATTGAAGGGAAGGGGGTTTTAAATAATGTAATTTCTGAATTCATTATGCTTAAACTTGCTCAAGAAAATATTCCAACTCATTTCGTAAAAAGGCTCGACGCGAAAGAGCAATTAATTAAAAAAGTTAAAATTATTCCACTCGAAGTTATAGTTCGCAATATTTCTGCCGGCTCAATGGCAAAAAGGCTTGGAATCGAAGAAGGACGCGAATTATTATCTCCGATTTTTGAAATTTGTTACAAAGATGACGCTCTCGGCGACCCTTTAATTAACGACGATCACGCCATTAATGTTTTAAAAATTATTAATCAAAATCAATTACA
>CAJBXX010000088.1 GCA_903959715.1 uncultured Alphaproteobacteria bacterium
AAAAAAATTCAAAAAAAATACAGCCCAAAAAACTATCAAAAACAATAAAAAAGATAGGAGCGCCTAAGATAAAAAAACAAATTAAAAAAGTCGTTGAGAAAAAAAAGATTGTAAAAAAAGATAGTAAAATCAAAAAAGTTTTAAAGCCAATTATTGAGAAAAAAAAGCTTTCAAAAAAAGTTGCTAAAACAACGATTCCAGTTGCTAAAAATAATATAAAAAAAACTGCGAATAAAATTGAAGAAAAGAGCAAAAAAATTAATAATTTGCCAAAGAAAAAACTCTCTGAACCCAAGCCTAACAACTATTCAATCAATAGTTATGTCGTTTATCCATCACACGGCGTTGGAAAAATTATTAACATCGAAACAACGACGGTAATGCAACAAAGTATTAGTTGTTATTTGATTTATTTTGAAAGAGAAAAACTAACTATAAAAATTCCAACAAATAAAGCTGAAAAATTCGGTATCCGTCCTTTGGTTTCTAAGGAAAAAATGAATGAAGTTTTTTCGATTTTACGAAGCGGAGTCAAAAAAATGAAGGGCATGTGGTCAAGACGCGCCCAAGAATATGAAACTAAAATTAATTCTGGCGATATTATTATGCTTGCCGAAGTCCTGAGAGACTTAACTCGCGACATTGAGGATAGTGAAAGATCTTATAGTGAAAGAATAATTTACGAAACAGCAATTTTCCGTCTGGCTTGCGAATATTCTGCAATCTACGGAGTGTCCTTCGAATCGGCTCAAGAAAAAGTAACGATAACCGCAAAAGATAAACTTGAATCCGATACAAAATCTTCGCAAAAAGAAGATGATTTTGATGATTTTGATAAAATTAAAAAATCTGAAAATATTGAAGAAGAGGACGAGGAAGATGAGGAAGAGGAAGATGAAGAGGAGGATGATTTTAGTTACGAATATAATGAGGATGATGATTTTGACGATGATGATGAAAAGCCACGCAAAAAAAAGAAATAAAATATGACAAAAATTCTCGAATTAGAAAAAGTTACTAAAAATTTTTCTCAAGCTGGACAAAAAATTGAAATTATAAAAAACGCTGATTTTGTAATTAAATCTTCCGAATTTTTAAGTTT
Organism: uncultured Alphaproteobacteria bacterium; assembly: GCA_903959715.1. Taxonomy (GTDB): domain Bacteria; phylum Pseudomonadota; class Alphaproteobacteria; order Rickettsiales; family UBA1997; genus CAILUF01. The sequence goes on from CAJBXX010000088.1 coordinate 1,103, forward strand.
AATTGGTCCCTCTGGATCGGGCAAAACTACAATTTTACAAATCTGCGGAATGCTTGATAATCCAACTTCGGGAGCGGTTATAATCAATGGCAAAAATATGGCAAAAGCCAATGATGAATTGCGAACCAAGGTTCGGAAATTAAATATTGGATTTATTTATCAATTTCATCATTTATTGCCAGAATTTTCGGCACTAGAAAATGTGGCTTTACCTCTTTTAATTCAAGGTGTTGCAACGATTGAAGCTTATAAAAAAGCTCAAGAAACATTGAATGAAGTTGAGCTCGGCGATCGTCTTGATTTTAAACCTTCGCAACTTTCGGGAGGTCAACAACAAAGAGTTGCGATCGCTCGTGCGATTGTGGCTAAACCAAAATTAATTTTAGCCGACGAGCCTACGGGCAACCTCGATTATGAACTATCGAAAAAAATATTTGAACTTTTGCAAGATTTAACAAAAAAGCATCAAATTGCGTGCTTAATCGTTACGCACAATCTTGAGCTCGCTAAAAAAACCGACAAAATTTTAAAAATCAAAAACGGTATAATCGAATAAAAAATCTAGTTAATTTCTGAGCAAACGCTAAATTTTCTATCGCTAATCAAGCTAGATTTAATCATAGAGCAATCGAGAATCGAATCAAAAAAATAATCAGGATTTAATAATTTATTTTGATTTTCCTTAGCTTTCAATAGTTTTGACCTATAATTCTTATTTCTTTGTAACTTTTCACTAAAATAAATAAACATTGGGACATTATGAGCCTTATCTTTCGCCTCATCATTGCTTCCATTCGCATAAATGCCATTTTCGCCTAAAAATGAACCATGGTCAGAAATATAAAATAAAATTGCATTTGATTTATCGATTTTTTTGATGACCTCGCTTAAAAAATAATCAGTATATAAAACCGAATTATCGTAAGCGTTATTTAGTTGTTCCGCGGTGCAAATTTTTGGATTTTTACCACATTGATCGCTATATTTTTTAAATTCTGCGGGGAATCTTTCAAAGTAATGGGTGTGGCTTCCGAAGCTATGTAAAAAAATAAAATTCTTTTGTTTATCTTCCAACGCTTTTGAAAAATAGGGCAATAAATCTTCGTCATAAAGATTTTCTTTATTAGGAAAATCAATTCTTATGCGGTCGCGAAAAAAATAATTATCGGCTTCCATCGCCATGATATTGAGCATTTCGGTGCCAAATTGTTTTGAACTTTGCATCGAATACCAATGAGTTTTGAAGCTCAAATTTTTCATTAAATCAATTAAACTTTTTTCGCTTGGAACATCTTGAAATTCAGAATTTAAACGGTGCGAAAGTAAATCCGTAACGGCGGGAGTTGTGATCGTAAAAAAAGCTTGCGAGCGAAATTTTAACAAATTATTTATTTTGGATAAATTTGGTGTTGTTGGGCGATCATAACCAAAAATTTGTAAGTGATCCGACCTCAGAGATTCGCCCATTACCACTATAATTTTAAGTTCATCTTGCTCGTCCTTATTAATTTTATTTTCATATTCAAATTTATAAAAATTAGTTAAGGATTGGCGATTTTTAGCAATTTTTTGTGCAACTCTAAATCTTTTGTAATAACGATATGAGGCACTTAAATAGCTTGATGGCGAGACTGCGTTTATGGCAAAAGTCGGAGTGTTTTTTGGCATCGATAAAACTAATATCAATATCAATATTGAGATGCAAAATAATGATAAAATTTTAAAAACAAAATTATTTTTTTGTAATTTTATTTTAAACAATATTATTGAGGGAATTATTGTAAAAAATAAAAAATATAAGAATAATTTGTAATCAATCACATCGGATATATGACCAATGCTATCTAGGGCGTTCGCAATCATTAATTCATCTAAAATATAGCCATATTTATTTTTTATATAAAAATTTATGGTTGAAAAAAACAATAAAATTACAAGAAATAATTTTAAAATTTTATGAAAAAAACTAAAGATTATAAATAAAGAAAGGCATATTAAAAAAATAAAAAAAATCGACAAAAACATGTCGA
>CAJBXX010000089.1 GCA_903959715.1 uncultured Alphaproteobacteria bacterium
AAAGATAGTCACGATTTTGCCAAAGGCGCTTATGCGGTTTCGGATTGTCAAAACCCTGACGCTGTAATCGTCGCGACCGGTTCGGAATTACAAATTGCTTTGGACGCCAAAGAAATTTTAGCAACAAAAAATCTCAATATTCGCGTTATTTCAATGCCGTGCAAAGAAATATTTGACAACCAAGAAAGAAGTTATCAAGATAAAATTTTAGGTCGCGATTTAAATAAAAAAATTATTTATTGTGCGATTGAAGCTGGAGTTAAACAAGGCTGGCACGAAATTATCGGCAATGACGGCATTTTTATCGGCATGAAGAGTTTCGGTGCCTCGGCCCCGGCTTCAGATTTATTCAATCATTTTGAAATCACTTCGCAAAAAGTTGTTGAAGGGATTTTGAGTAAAGTTATGCAAAAAAATTATTTATAAAATAAATTGCTTTAATATTTATGGATTTAAAAAAAACTGTAGACGCTTCTGACCAACCTGAAATTCTTGCTACTGTCCAATTCTATTTTAATGAGATGGGTTTAGATGATCAAGGAGAAGTAACTGATAAAATAACAGACAAAGACAAAACATTGCGTGCTTTGGAGGCTACAAAAAAAATTTTATCTAAACAAAATTTAAGTGAAAATGAAATTAATCAATTGAAATCTGATAACACATGGAATGGTGGTGTTGAAGAAATTAGTAAAATAATAAAGCAACCTCTAAAACTTCAATCTGTAACAATTGATAAAGATGCATTAAAGAAATATCTTTTAGAGCTAACTAATGAAAAAATTGATTCTATAAAACCATTACAAACAAAAGAATCATCTTCTTTTTTCACAGATTTATTTGCACCAAAAAAGCCAACGCCAGATCAAATATATGATTCACTTTTGCAAAGCAATAAAGAACAATTAGATCGATCTTTCGCTTTTTTTAAAAAAGATTATGATTTACTTTGTAAATTTCCCGATGCAAATTCGCATAAAATTACAAATGAAAAAACATTAAGACAAGAATTTGATAAGCGCGTAAAAGAATTCGTTACCATACCATCAAAACCAAATCAAATTTTTATTTGGGAAGCAAAAAATGGTCAAGAAGGCGATCCTCTCAATATTAGCTTTGACTCGATTTCAACTTCAAGTGTAAGAGGTGGAATTTTTTTGAGAAATGCGAGAGAAAAGTTTTTAGAAGAAAATATAACAAATTCAAATTTGCTTCCTTCACTTCCTTCACTTCCTTCACTTCCTTCGCTTCCTTCATTCGACCTAGAAAAAATCTTTAAACCACAACAGCCAATTGAAGATGTCTTTAAAAGCATTTCCAAATTTTTACCCCCTTTTTCTCAACCTCCAAAAGTAGATTTTTTATCGCAAACTACGCAATCATTACAAAAATTAATAACCTTTTCTGCTCCAAAAAAAATTGAAGTAATTTCTTTTACCGCACCCCGACCAGACAACATTTGGGAAGGCATTAAGTCTTTAAGCGATAGTGTTGCAAAAGGATTTAATTTTAATTCATCTAGCCCAGCTCCACAAAAAACAGAAGTAAGTAGCACCACCACAAGAGAATTCGATGCCATGCAACGCGTAAATAGCTCTATAAACAAAGCAAAAAATAGTGCAAACAGAGCTAGGGAATCATCACAAGAAGCCCTTGATAATGCAACCAAAGTAAAAGCTAGTTTGAAATCGAGACATGATGATCCTAACGCACCAATTAGAAATAACCCCATTCCATCTTCATCACCATCGTCACCAAAAAATCTGGTAAGAAACAGAATTGCATATTTCGGCGACAGCCCAGATTTACTTAAACACGCAAAAAAAACAACAGATAAAAAAAGATTCATACCAATTTTATCGCCAAGTCAACAAAGAAAACTTACCGACACAAATAATCAAGTAAGATAAAAGTAAATTAAACTCTAAAAAATTAAAATAATTAACCAAAAAATGAAGGCTTTAAAATAATAAATTAAATATGTCAGAAAATTTTCGACACCAAAACCTCAAAACCTAGATATTCTTCTAAGAGAAGCTATTAAAGCAAAAAATTTAAAAAAGAAATGAATGGAAAAGCTCCAAGCGTTGTATTTGCAATCACTAACGCGGTCTATGCCTTCTTTTCTTCTTTTCAATATTCCAGTAAAAAACAAAGAAAAATAAACTCAATCCATAAAAATTTTAATTTTATTAATTCTTATCTGGGTCAAATGGAGCCAATTATTAATGCCCATCATGGCATTATCGATAAATTTATTGGCGATGCCATCATGGCTATTTTTCCTGATAATGC
>CAJBXX010000090.1 GCA_903959715.1 uncultured Alphaproteobacteria bacterium
ATATACTCAAAAAATTTAAAACATTAAAATTATTAATCAGTAAAAACTTTTATATTGTGTCAAAATAATTTCTTAAATTTAATAGATAAAAAATATTATTTCCAGCGATTATTTAAATCATTAATATAATATTTTTTCTCTGGATTATATGGCTTTTCAACCCAAGTTTTTGCGCCATTTTTTAATAAATATTGAACCACTAATTCCTTTTTGTGCCTGTAGGCTATTGATAATGCGGTAAAACCGTCATTATCCATTTCATTTATGTTTAAATTATTTTTTATCAACAAATCAACTGCCGGCAAAAATCCAACTCTAGAAGCGAGCATTAGATAAGTTCTTCCAAAGCCATCTTTATAAGTTAAGTCAACATTATTTTTTTCCAATAATTCCAGAGCTTGGAAATCAATTAATTCTATGGCAATTGAAACCGGGGTGTGTCCCAATTTATTTGGGAGATTTGGATCGGCACCCTTAGCTAAAACAGAAGAAATGACCGAATATTTTTTTAAAAAAATTGCATATGTTAAAATTGTGTCGCCTTGATCGTTGGTTACATTTGGATTTTGTACATATTTAAAAGCCTCATTGAAATATGAAATACTTCCCATCGATATCGCTGAAAACATTATATCTATATACTCCTTTGGAGTGTAAACAAATGGAATATGAAAATTATCTTGGGTTCTAGTGCGATTTAAAATTGGCAATGGAGGCAATTCCTCGAGGGCAAAACGCGCCAATTCTTTTCTTTTTGGAATCACATTTTCTTCTTCCTCAAAATTTTTCTCAAGACTTTCTTCGCTAGAAATTGAGTCGGATAAATAAAATTTTCTTAACTCTTCAAATTTTTTTAATTTTTCATTTTGTTCTTTTTCATTTAATGCAATTTTTTCTTTATTCTCTAGCACTAATCGCAACTGATTTTGCCTTGGCTCCGCTTGTTTTTTCCTAAAAATTTTGTTATTTTTTTTGGAATTACTTTTATTATTTTTGAGTTTACTTTTAACTTCTTTTGATTCTTTTTTATCAATATTTTCATCTATTTTTTTAGTTTTGTTTTCGATATTTTCAACATTTATTTTTTCGAGATTATTTTCTTCTGATGCCTTTTTAATATTGGTTGCATCGCTATTTTCTGATGGTATTTTTTTTTCAATATTATCTAAACCCAACGATTCTAAATCGACGCTTTTAATTTGAGATTGAATTAATTTTTGAATATCCGCAACCGAGCTTTGGGCTTGGGCTTGAAAATTAAAAAAATTAAATGCGATTAAAAGTATAAAAAATTTTATCATTTCAATATGTTATAAATCAAAAATTGTTAATATTTTTACTTCTATTCGACCGGATCGAAGCCCGATTTTTTTGAAAATGGATGGCATTTCAAAATTCTTAAAAATCCTTTGTAAATTCCTTTTATTAAACCTTTTTTTTCAATCGCTTCAATCATATAATTTGAGCATGAAGGAGCGAATCGGCAATTATGTGAACCTAAAAAAAATGTTATAAATCTTTGATAAAATTTTATTAAAAAAATTGCTAATTTTTTTAATATTTTAATTAAGAAATTAAATTTAACCACTCTTCCTCATTTAAAATTTTTAAGCCCAATTCCTGAGCTTTTTTCAACTTAGAACCCGAATCTTCGCCGGCAATGATATAATCAGTTTTCGACGAAACCGCTCCCAAAACTTTCATCGAAAAATCTTCGGCAATTTTTTTAGCTTCCCCGCGACTCATTTTGTGCAAAGTACCAGTAAAAACTATTGATTTTCCAGCCAATGGCGAATTATTTAATTTTGGTTTTAACGGATTTATATTAAGATGAATAATGAGATCATCAACCATTTTTATATTTTTTTCATCACGAAAAAAGTCTAAAATTGCTTGAGCCATTTTTTCACCAATACCATCGATTGAAATAAATTCAAAATATTCAATAAATTCTGGTAATAAATTTGATTTTTCCAATTCCAAAATTGAAAATTTGGAAAATTTTTTAACGAATTTTATAAAATTTTCTAATGTTAAAAAATGATTAGCAAGCAATTTGGCTGTAGTTTCCCCGACATGACGAATTCCGATCGCATAAATTAATTTATCCAAATCAATTTTGCGTTTTTGATTGATGGCAAAAAATAAATTTTCAACCGATTTTTCGCCCCAGCCATTTTTTTTAATCAAAGGTTCAACGCTTGAAATTTCTCGCTCTTCGAGAGTAAAAATATCAGCAAAAGATCGAATTCTTTCTTCTTTAAAAAAATTTTCGATTTGCTTTTTGCCGAGTCCAGAAATATCGAAAGCATCTTTCGAGACGAAATGTTTGAGAGTTTCAATTAATTGTGCTTCGCAAGCCAATCCACCACTGCACCGAAGCACAACATCTTCATTATTTTTAATAATTTTCGCTGAACAAATTGGACAATTATTGGGAAATTGAAAAATTTTTTCTTCGCCATTTCTTTTGCTAAAATCGACTTCTAGAACTTGCGGAATAACATCGCCGGCCCTTTGAATCACAACAACATCACCAATACGAATATCTTTGCGTAAAATTTCATCTTGATTGTGTAAGGTTGCTCGCGAAACAACAACTCCACCGATATTTATACTTTCGAGAATCGCCACGGGAGTAATGGCGCCGGTTCTTCCGATTTGAATTATAATATCTTTTATTTTAGTTTTAGCTTTCATTGATGGAAATTTATGAGCTATCGCGAATCTCGGACTCCGAGCGATAAAACCTAAGCGGTCTTGCAGAATAAAATCATTAACTTTATAAACCATTCCATCTAAATCATAATCTATTTCAAATCGATTATCGACTATTGATTTGTAATGCTCTATCAGCTCTTGGACATTTTGGCATAATTTGGAATTTGGTTCGGTTAAAAAACCTAATTCTTGCAATTTTTGATGTAATTTTTGTTGCGAATCGCATAAAAAATCATTAGAAAAATCTCCTAAAGAATAAGCAAAATAACTTAAATTTCTTTGCGAAGTAATTTGCGGATCAAGTTGACGCAGTGATCCCGCAGAAGCATTTCGAGGATTTGCAAAAATTTTTTCGGATTTTTGTTCTTGCGATTTATTTAATTCTAAAAAATCTTTTTTACCCATATAAATTTCACCGCGAACTTCTAAAATTTTCGGCGGATTTGGAGTTTTTAAAATTTGCGGAAAATTTTTTATCATTTTAACATTCGCCGTTACATCCTCACCTTCTAAGCCGTCGCCCCGCGTCGCACAATATTTTAAAATTCCATTTTCATATCTAGCACTAAAAGACAAGCCGTCAATTTTTGTTTCGCTAAAAAAAGTTAAATTATTTTTTGTTGCGATTGTTGGAATATTTGTAGAAAATAAATCGCTTTGCATAACTGATTTCACTAGCTCTTGAGAATTTTTTTCTAGTCCGAGAAATCGTTCAATTTTTTCAACAAAATCTGCAATATCTTCTTGGCTAAAACCATTTGCCAAAGAAAGCATTGGCTTGGAATGCTTTATTTTATTGAAGATATCGAGTGATTTCGCCCCGACCACCTCTTCTTCTTGTAAAAAAAATTGCGGATAATCTTGTTGATATCGCGAAAATTTTTTTCTTAATTCATCATATTCGGCATCCGAAATTAAAGGATTATCATGACGATGATAAGCCTCATCAAATTTGGTTATTTCGGCTTTTAATTGTGAAATTTCATCTAAAATTTTTGACATAAACTAAACTAAATTATCATCATTAACATTATTCAAATTCATGGCATTTTTCAATAAATCGAACTCATAAAAATATTCTTCGTGAATGGCATGAACCAAGATTTCGTCGCCATCGGTGGCGATCGCGAATAATCCTGCGGTCATATTAAAACTAGAAATTAATAATGCTGGATTAAATCGATAATTATCGCGAAATTTTACGCGATGAACCGTTGGATGAAGAGATTTACGACGAATCGCTAAATCAAAAATTAAGTTTAACGATTTTAAAAAATTCTTTAAATATATTCCTACAAAATGACGGTAAAATCCGAGACTAAGATAGAGCAATTCGCTTTTATCATTTATTAATTTTAACTGATAAGAAATTATTGAAATTATTATTGAGGAAATAATGCCAAATATTAAAAATGGTATTGAGAAATCTTGTCCTACGAACATGAAAACGAACCACAATGTAAGTAAAAATAAAAATAGGTTGAAAATATTTAGCATTGCTCTTTAATAATCCTAGTAAAGTTTTTAATAACATGTTTATTGATATTTCATATTTCAATTTTTTTTTAAAAAAACAATGAAAAAAATTTTAATTGTTGAGGCGGTTTTTTATAAAAACATTTCGCAAATGCTTTTAGAGGGTGCCGTTGCCAAAATTATTAAAAATAATTTTGATTACGAGGTAGTGTCTCTTAAAGGTGCTCTCGAAATCCCCTGTGCTATATCAATCGCCAAAGAAACTCAAAAATATTGTGGCTTTATCGCCCTTGGATGCGTAATTCGTGGTGAAACAACTCATTATGAAACCGTTTGCCAAGAAAGCGCTCGAGGATTGAATGATTTAGCAATAAATCACCAATTAGCAATTGGCAACGGCATCATTACCGTTGAAAATGAAAAACAAGCTTTGGAAAGGGCTGATGCAAAAAAACTCGATAAGGGCGGATTCGCTGTAGAAGCTTGTTTGGAAATTATTTCCCTTAAAGAAAAATTTAAAAAATTATGAAAAAAATCTATTTAATTTTAGCAATTATGTCCCTCACCTCTTGCATGATAGGCTCTGGAGAAAATTCTTCAATCGAAGCCAATAAAGATAAATTTCCATTACTTTCGGGAATTAACTTAGATGGCTTAAAACATGATTTGCCCAAAGATTTTGCTGGTGAATTAAATTTAGTGGCGATTGGCTTTGAAAGAGAGCATCAAGAAGCCATTAACACCTGGATTAAAGTCGCTGATGAAATTATTCAAAATAATCCAAAAATTAAATTTTACGAAGTGCCTTTGATCTATGAGCTTGGCGGTTTTTCACGCGCCTGGGTTAATAACGGCATGCGTCTTGGCATTCAAGATAAAATTGCAAGAAAAAGAACTATCACAGTTTATACTAATCGTGATAAATTTTTTGAAATTATGGATATGAAAGGTAATAAAATTTATGTTTTATTGCTTGATAAAGATGGCAAAATTTTATGGCGTTGCGAAGGCTTAGCTAATCAAAAAAATATCGAATCTTTACAAAAAATTCTAAAAAAAATTAAATAAAATTAGTTTTTTCTTCAATTTTTTTAACTTTTCCAATCATTGCCGTTGTAGGTTTTGAACTAAAAATTTGTTGAGCAATTTGAACAATATTTTTCTTGGTTATATGTTGAAATTTTTCAATAATTTCTTCATCACTATGAGCTTTTTGGAATAACAAAACATCCGAACCAAGCCTTTGCATTCTTGAGCTCGTGCTTTCTTTCGCCATTTTTAAACTTGCACAAAATTGTGTTTTGGTTCTCTTGAGTTCTTCATCATCAATTTTATCGCAAATTTTTTTAATTTCGCTTGAAATTGAACTTATCATTTTTTCGCATTTATCTGGCGTAGTTCCGCCATAAATTCCAAAGATACCAGAATCTTCGAAGCAACTATTAAAGGCATAAACCGAGTAAGCTAAACCATGATTTTCACGCAATTCTTGGAATAATCGCGACGACATTCCGCCACCCAAAATCATTGATAAAATTTGAGCGTCATAATATTTTTCGTCATGATATGAAACCCCTTCAAAACCTAGTAAATAATTGATTTGCTCTAACTTTTTTTCTTGTTTAAAAAATCCACCAATATATTGAGATTTCTCAATTGATTGTGCGGTATTTTTTGAAAATTTTGTAAAATATTTTTTAACCCACTTATTTAAATCTTCGTGTTTTATGTTGCCACTAGCACTTACAACCATATTTTCATAATTATAATGTTCGTCGATATATTGCACAAAATCTGTGCGCGAAAATTTTTTAATATTTTTTTCTACGCCCAAAATAGATCGACCCAAAGCTTGATTTGGAAAAGCTGTTTCTTGGAAATAATCAAACACAATGTCGTCGGGAGTATCGATTGTCATCGCCAATTCTTGCAAAATAACTTCCGATTCTTTTTTAATTTCTTTTTGATCGAATAAAGAATTTTGCAGAATATCAGCCAAGAATTCAACGGCGAATTCAGCATATTCTTTTAAAACTTTAACATAATAAACGGTTTTTTCACGCGAGGTGAAAGCGTTGATATGCCCGCCTATTCCCTCAAATTCTTCGGCGATTTGCTTGGCATTTCTCTTTTTAGTGCCTTTAAAAGCCATATGCTCAAGAAAATGCGAAATGCCATTGATTTTAATATCTTCATTGCGACTCCCAGTTTTGACGAAGACCCCAATCGAAACCGTTTCAACATCTTTCATTTCATCCGTGGCAATTTTTAAGCCATTTTTTAATTTTGTGATTTGAGCTTTTGACATAATTAGTTTTTAAATATATTGTTTAGATTCCACTATAATACATTTTGATTTTTTAATATAAAAAGCTTTTTTCCATGAACAAGCCTCCAATTTTATCTTTACGCAATATTGCAATTTCTTTTGCCAAGAAAATTTTATTTGAAAATTTAAATTTAAATCTATTTCCCAACGATCGCGTCTGCTTGATTGGTAAGAACGGCGTTGGAAAATCTACATTAATGAATTCAATCGCTGGAGTCTTTGAATTTGATTCAGGAGAACGCTGGGTTGCACCTAATTCGGTCTTGGGATATTTAACACAAAGTGAAAAAATTCAAGAAAATGTTAAGGTGAGCGATTATATTAAAGATGGCTTGGAGATAGACGAGCGTAAGGAATATTTAATCGATATTGTGTGCGAAAATTTAAAAATCGACAAAGATCGCCTCACCAATGAATTGTCGGGCGGGCAAAAAAGACGCGTTAATTTAGCGAAATCATTAGTAATTCAACCCGATATTTTATTGCTCGACGAGCCAACAAATCATCTTGATTTAGAAATCATTGAATGGCTTGAGATCTACTTGAGAGACTTTCCGGGAGCTTTGATTATAATTTCACACGATCGTAAATTTTTAGAAAAAGTATCAAATAAAGTTTTTTGGATTCGTTCCGGCAATATTAAAATCAACAATGAAGGCTATAAAAATTTTGATGAATGGTCGCAAAATATTATCGATCACGAAAGTCGAGAAGTCGAAAATTTACAAAAAAAAGTTAATCTTGAAAGTGGTTGGCTTCAAACGGGAGTAACGGGCAGACGCAAACGCAATATTGGTCGCCTTCATCATCTTCTTGATTTAAAATCTAAACTTGAAGTTCAACAAAAAATTGTTTTCGCGAATCAAAATAAAATGCGAATTGAAGTGCAAAAACTTGACGAAGACGCTCCACAAGTAATCATGAGCTTCAACAATGTTTCTTACAAAATTGACGATGAAAATTTATTAATTTCAAATTTTAATTATAAAATTTTACGCCAAGAAAGAATTGGCATTATTGGTCGCAACGGCGTTGGAAAATCAACGCTTTTAAAAATGATGATTGGTGAAATTTCACCAAATCAAGGAACCGTAAAAATGGCGAAGACTATTGATTTTGCTTATTTCGATCAATCGCGAAGCGCCATCAGACCAACCTCAACAATTCAAGAAATTTTATGTGAAAATGGCTCCGATCATGTTCAATTAGCCAACGGAAAAACCAAACATATTTGTGGTTATTTGCGTGATTTTTTATTCGATCCGAAAGAAACGCAAACTATTGCTGGAACCCTGTCGGGCGGGCAACAAAATCGTTTACTTTTGGCAAAAACTTTGGCAAATCCGGGAAATTTTTTAATTCTCGATGAGCCAACCAACGATCTCGACATGGATTCACTCGATATTCTCGAGGATTATTTAGAAAAATATCAAGGAACTTTGGTTGTGGTTTCACATGATCGGGATTTTTTAGACAATGTTGCGACCACTATTTTAGGCTTTGAAGGCGATGGAATTATTAATTATAATATGGGTGGTTATAGCGATTATATTGCTCAATATCCGAATAAAAATAAATTAATTTCTAATCAAAAAAATATTAAAAATAATGTTGAAAAGCCAACAAAATCAAGCGATTTTGAATCTTTGCAAATTCAAAAAAATTCAATAAAAATTAGTAATAAAATAAAAACTGAACACGCAAAAATTCCACAAAAAATTGTAGAAATTCAAAAGAAAATCGAAGAATTAAATGAGGAATTTGAGGATGGCGAAGATCGCAATCCGTCAAATTTAGCTTTGATAAATATGGAAATCGCTAATCATCAATATGAGCTTGAGAAGCTTGAAGAGAGATGGCTTGAACTAGAATATTTAATTGCGGAACAATAAGATGAAAATTGAACCTATAATAATTTTTTTAAGGGCGTAATTAAAAAAAATGAGATGATAAATTATCATCTCATTTCTTCTTATTTTTAGTCAAATCATTAATCTTCAAATTGAAAATAATTTTATTTAATTCGAAGATTTTTTATCGTTTAGCAGGTCCACCATCTCCATGCTCTCTATTGCCACTAGCAACATTTTCAGCAGAACCCACGCCTCTAACTCTAGTTGATCGAGCCGCTGGACCACCATCATCTTGACCAGCTAAGGATAAATCAGAAAGTCTTTTATTAATTTCTTCTAAGGATAAATCAGAAAGTCCTTTAATTTCTTCGCTCTCATTAATTTTCCTGCCAAATAGATCAAGCACCTTTTTCCATTCAGCACTGTCTTTGTTTTGAAAATTAACTCTTTTTTTAATTATACTTTCCATTCCTTTTAATGTTATTAAGCCATCAAACTTATCTGATTCTTTTTGTAATGGTGTTAAAACAAAAACAGCTAATAAATTTCCTTCACCAAGATTTTCGATTAAAGTGTTTAAACTTTTAAGATCCCCTTTGTAACATGTTGAATGCATAAATTTTGTAACATCCACTATTAATTCTTTATCGTCTTCGATATTTTGAGTGCGAAGATAATTTAAACTAGCTTTATTTTTATCGATCAAACCCTCAATTTTATCTAATCTATCTCTTTTTTCTTCTACAGATTTTTTTGATAAGTTTTTTTTCATTAAAATGTAAACTTCACTAGTATATTCTTTAATCAACATAGAAAATCTTTCTTTAGTTAATGGGATTTCTCTACCAGAATCGTGAAATTTTATCAATGCGTCCACCTTTCTCTGTTGCTCAAGATCTTCTTGGGAAAGTAAACTATCCACTCTAATTCTTACTTCTCCATCTGGAACAGATTGATCTGTTAATTCATTTTCAAAAAATTTTTTTATATCCTTATGTTTAATTTTTGGAGCAATTTCTTTTAGTGTTCTTGCCTGTTCTATGTTGAATATGCCGTCTATATTTTTTTTCTCTTCGCAAAAACTTTTAATTTCATCAATGGTTCTATTTTTTAATTCCCTATCCTTTAAAAAAACTTCTTTAATAAAAAATAAATATTGCCCATCTTCCATCTTTGCTGGAGCATAATCGGGATGAATAGCGGGTTCTTCACCAAGTTCTTTTAATTTACTCGCCATCAAATTAGTGTGCATTTTTTTTAGAACCATATCTAGTAATCTTTGTTGAGCATCTACTTGGTCGCTTCTCATGATAGATTTAATTAAGTTAATAAATAATTATTTCCATTTG
>CAJBXX010000091.1 GCA_903959715.1 uncultured Alphaproteobacteria bacterium
ACTCATGAAATTCATCAAAAAAATTTTCATTTAAAAACTTTATTGCCCGAACAGCAAAAAATTTATGACGAAATTTGTCAAGATTTGAACGGCTCCCAAACCTTCTTAATCGATGGCGTAACCGGCTCGGGCAAAACCGAAATTTATTTCGCCATTATCGCCGAAATTTTAAAAAAAGACGCCTCTTTACAAATTTTAATTTTATTACCCGAAATCGCGCTAACCAGCCAATTACTAAGTCGCTTCGAGGAGCAATTTGGTTTTCGTCCGGCACTCTGGCACTCAAAAATTTCCAAAAAACACAAAAGAGAAATTTATTTTGGCGTAGCTAACGGCACCGTTAAAGTCTTGATTGGAGCGCGTTCATCGCTACTTTTACCTTTCAAAAATTTAGCTTTAATCGTTATCGATGAAGAGCATGATAGTTCATTTAAACAAGAAGATATTTTTAATTTTCATGCTCGCGATATGGCGATTGTTAAAAGTAAATTAGAAAATTTTCCGATTATTTTATCTTCGGCAACGCCGGCACTTGAAACTTACAGTAACGCCAAAAGTGGTAAATATAAATTATTTTTATTAACGCAAAAATTTGGCACTAAAAATGTCATTGAATTTGTTGATTTGCGTCAAGAGAAAATCGAAAATAATCATATTTTATCACGAAAATTACGCGAAGAAATCGCTAAAAATTTATTACAAAAAAAACAAAGTTTATTATTTTTAAATCGTCGCGGATATTCTCCAATAACGCTTTGTAAATCTTGTGGTAAAAAATATGATTGCCCAAATTGTGATTTCCATTTAGTGCTTCACAAACATAAAAATTTATTAATTTGTCATCATTGCGGACATCAAGAAAAAATTATCAAAAATTGTAAATATTGCAATGAAGAAAATTCACTAACAAGCATTGGAACCGGCGTTGAGAAGCTTTTGGAGGAAGTCAAATTTGTTTTCCCCGACGCTAAAATCGCCTCGATAAATAGCGATGATATTAAAAGTTTTGAAGATGCCGAAAAAATCGTCAAAGATATTTCATGTGGAACAATTGATATAATTATTGGAACGCAAATGATTTCAAAAGGCTATGATTTTGCCAATTTAAATTTAGTTGGAATTGTCGATGCCGATTCCATGCTTTATTCCTCGGATTTGCGAGCTTTGGAAAGAGCTTATCAAGTTTTTACGCAAGTTATGGGAAGGGCTGGGCGTCGCGACGAAAGTGGTAAAATTATAATTCAAACTTTCAATCCGCAAAATTTACTTTTTGAAAAAATTGCTCTCGATGACAAAAAAGATTTTTATGATTTTGAATTAAATAATCGTCATCAACTAAATTTACCGCCTTTTACACAAATGGCGAGGTTTGAAATTAGTGCGCAAAACGAACAAGAAGCTAAAAATTTTGCCAAAAATTTATTAAAATATTTTCCAATTAACGATAAAATTGAAGTTTTTGGACCGGCTCCGGCACCGCTTCAAAAGCTCAAAAATCGTCATCATTTTTTAATTCATTTAAAAGTTGATAAAAAAGTTAATTTACAAAAATTAATTAATGACATAACATCGAAAATTGAAATTCCAAATAAATTTAGATTGCGAATAAATATTAATCCTTTTTGATTATTTTAATTAAAATTTTATAAAAAATGATCTACAAATTTATCATAAAACTAATTATTTTTATCTTTTTTGTAAACCCCAATTCTTACTCGCAAAGTCAAGTTGCTGTAGATGTTTCTCAATCTTTTACTAAAATAATTTTGGCAAAAGAGAAGATTACTAAAAAAGATTATAATAATTTTTGGGACAAAACCGGTGTTAAATCCAAAGAAGAAAAAATGAATCTAATTTTTACGATGAGAAATAGTTTTTTGCCGGTTCAGGAATATAATAAAGCGATATGGGAATGTGCCGAAAAATCATGGATTGCCAATCAAGAAATCGATTGCCCCGACATAAAAAAAATTTCAGCGAAGCTTAAAAAAACTTTTTATAATTTGGATCAACAAGAAAAACTCGACGAGATGGATAGAGGCTTTAGAGAAATGATAAAAGACTCGGCAAATCGTGTAAAAAAAGAAACAAATCAAAAAATTACATTGGAAGATGTTCAAATTGTTAAGAGGGAGACCGTTAGAATATTGGATCGAGCAAGTATAATTCTTCAGCCCGAATTTATGGAAGTTGTTTTTCAATAAAATATCTTAATTTTTATCTAGGAATATAATCAATTGAAAGCAAAGATCCTCTTACGGGAGATTTTTTTTCAACATTATAATAAACATTTAAGTCTTTCAAAATTATATCCATTTGAGCGGTTTTATTGCCAGAATCTGGTGTGTCGTAAGTAATAATTTGAATGTCATAATCTTTGATATAAATTTGCACATAACCAAAATCTTTGGGATTAAAAAAACTCGGCAAATCATTTTCTTTAAGATTAAAATTGCGAATTATATTTTCACTATAAAGATTGTTCCATTCGACTTTTACGATTCCAAAAAAATCTTTGGAATCGTTGATAATAAAAGATCCGCCCTGAGTCAATCCTGGATTTAATTGCGGAAGATTTAAAGTTTTTTTGGGAAATTTAATCGAGATATTTTTTATAATATTCGGACTTAAATTGCTTACATAAATTGTGGGAGCTTCTTTTGGAAAGATTGAGCAAGATGATAATAAAAAAAGCAAAAATATAATCAAATTTTTCATTTATTTTTTAATGAATTAGCGCGAAAAAGTTCGCGAGTTTTTATGACTTTGGCGAAACGCGATAATGCAAAAATATAACTATAAATTACGCCATCAAGACCGTAAATAAAATAACGACGAACAATAAAGGCTTTTAGAAAGCCAACGGTTGGTGCCAAAAAAACTTTTAAATAAGATGGACATTTCCCTTTATCAAAAGCATCTTGAGCTTGCATCGAAGAATAGGAATTTATTTTTTCAATCCAATGCGAAAAACTACGAAAAGATTGATGAAAAATAATGTTTTTTAATTGTAAAATTTGATGTTTTTCAGCGGATTTTAACTCAACCGAATCATGAACTGCACTGTTTTTGAAACCCGCAATGTCTTTGCGATAAAGTCGAAATTGATTATAAAAATATGCTAATTTTTTCGGACGCTCTTCGAAACGAAATTTATTAACAATTTTAATTTTAAATCCCGCGATATTTTCGGCAATTTTTTGACTAAAAATTTCAATAATTTCTTGCGCTAATTCGGCGGAAACTTCTTCATCGGCATCAATATTTAATATCCAATTATTGCGACATTTTTGTTCGCCAAAAATTTTTTGTTGCCCATAGCCATGCCATTGATTAAAATAGGTTTTAGCCCCCAGCGCTTGGCTTATATCAACGGTTTTATCGACGCTTCCAGAATCAATAATTATGATTTCATCGGCAAAATTTTTAACCGCTTTGATAATTTTTTCAATGCGATCTTCTTCATTTTTGGCTATAATAAAAACTGAAATTGGGAGCATAAATTCTGTTGATTTAATTTTTCATCAATAATATATTTTTTTAAAAATATATTCAATTTATTTTTTCAAATAAATTTTACCAAATTAACTTATGAAAAATAACTCAAAGAAAAAAATTATTGTTTTGCTTTCGATTGTCCTTTTGATCGGATTCGGAGCTTTGGTTGTCAATAATTACAAAACCAAAACCTCATTTAAATATGCAAGTCAAAGTGCCGATGAATTAAAGCCCGAACAAAACTCGCAAGACCCCGTCAATCAAGCGGTGATAGATGATGCCAAAAATCAAGAAGAAGCGCGTAAAAACAGTGAATTGCTCAAAATTTTACCCGAAGATTATGTTCTTGGCGATAAAAATGCTCCAGTTGTTTTCATCGAATATGCTTCTCTCTCTTGCCCGCATTGTGCTTCTTTTGTGCGTGAATCTTTTGAGAAAATTAAAACCGAATATGTCGATAATGGAAAAGTCGCTTTTATTTTCAGAAATTTTCCACTAAATCATCCCGCTCTCGCTGGTGCCATGGTGAGCGAATGTGCCGCTAAAAATAGTCAAAATCCAAGTGAAAAATATTATAGTGCCACTAAAATTTTGTTCAAAACCCAAGATAATTGGGCGTTTGATCAAAAATTTATTGAAAAGCTTGAGGCAATTTTTAAGCTTGATGGCATGAGTTCCGAAGCTTTCAACTCTTGCGTCAACGATAAATCTTTGCAAGAAAAAATTTTAAAACATCGTATGGAAGTTGCTAAATCACTTTTCATAAAATCGACGCCAAGTTTTTTTGTCAATGGCGAAATTTCCGAAGGTTATGTTGATTATTTAACACTTAAAAAACTTATCGATAAAAAATTAGAAGAGGCTAAAAAATAATTAATGAGCGAAAAAATATCGATTCAAAATCTCGTCAAAAATTTTGACGATAAAGAAGTTTTGCGAGGAGTAAATCTAAAAGTTAACAAAGGTGAGTCTTTAGTTGTTTTGGGTGGTTCGGGAAGCGGAAAATCGGTGCTTATAAAAATTATTGCAACGCTGATTTTGCCTAGTTCGGGAAGTATTAAAATCGATGGCGAAGAAGTTTCAAACATTAAAGAAAAACAACGCGATAAATTGATGGAGAAGTTCGGATTCTTATTTCAAGGTGGTGCCCTTTTTGATTCGCTTTCGGTTTGGGAAAATGTGGCTTTTCGCTTGATTCATCATCAAAAAATGTCGAAAATTGATGCTAGAAAAATTGCGATTACTAAACTTAATGCCGTCGGCCTGAGCGAAAAAACCGCAGATTTATTGCCTTCGGAGCTTTCGGGCGGAATGCAAAAACGCGTTTCATTAGCGAGAGCAATCGCCACTAATCCCGAAATAATTTTTTTCGATGAGCCAACCACTGGGCTTGACCCAATCATGGCGGATGTTATCAATAATTTAATTATCGCCAACTCCAAAGAGCTCGGGGCTACAACCATCACCATCACTCACGACATGCATTCGGCACGCAAAATTTCCGACAAAGTCGCCATGCTTTATGAGGGAAAAATAATCTGGTGCGATTCAATTAAAAATCTCGATAATTCTAATAATCCTTTTGTTGGTCAATTCATTAATGGTCGCGCTGAAGGACCAATAAACTTTTTGAAGAAATAATTTTTTTAACTTAAAAAAAATATTTGATAAATTAAAAAATATATCAATAATTTAACCAATGAATTAGACTAAAATTCATTTTAATTAAATTTAATTAATACATCTATGATAAACCGCCGAGCCAGATATACCGCAGCTCATATTGCTAATTACATATTGCGATATTTTCATGTTAACAAGAAAGAAATTACTCATCTTAAATTACAAAAATTATTATATATCGCTTATGGTTGGAATTTAGTTTTAAACAAAGAGCATCCTCGATTATTTGATGAATCAATTCAAGCATGGAAGCTTGGGCCCGTAATTCCTTCGGTGTATTATTACTATAAAAATAAAAAGGAAATTGGAGATGAAGATTATATTTTTAGCTATGGCGATGAAAATTTTGTAGAATCAATTCCAAGCAAAATTCCAGTTATAGATAAAAATGATGACCAAACTTTAAAAATTGTAAACGCAGTAATTGAAAAATATAAAGATGTTAATGCTTCTGATTTAGTTAAGCGTCTTCATGAAGAAAATTCTCCTTGGTATAAAACTTATAATAAGGGTGGTCAAGCTAGGGGTATAAATCAGCCACTAGATGATTACGATATTATTGAAAGATCAACTCCTGTAATTAAAGAATTTTTTAGAGAAAAAATTAAAAATCAATAAAATTTAAAAATAATCACCACTATTGTTATGTCAAATACTACCGAAAAAAAATTTTCACAAGATATTAAGATAGAGTTGCAAGATTTTAATAATAATTCACCCTCCGAAATAGGATTTTCACAAGCTGAGAATAGTAAAATTTTTGGCATTCTTGATAATCATGAAAAAAAACAACGCATTGATCAAAAAGATTATTTATTTTATTGGATAATTAGCATTTGCAATAAGTTTCTTATTGGGGTTTCTTTGGTTTTTTGCATGTTTATGTTTGAATTTGAAAAGGATTTGATTGAAACCGAGAATTTTTTTAATCTCGTTTATCTTGTATTTTTAATAATTATTTTGTGTTTAGCGTTATTTTGGAAAAAAATTTTTGAATTACATAAATTTATTTTTAAAGTAATAGAGCCCTCTAAATTAAAAAAGAACAAAGAAAAGCAAACAAAAGAAGAGAAAATAGAAGAGCAAATAGAAGAAAAATCGGCGAAAGCGACAATAAAATTGATAAAAATAATATTTTACACAACTGCCATCGCATTTTTTTATTTGAGCATAAATAAAATATTCATCGTTCGAGAGGATATAAAAGAGGCACAGCCAATAATTATCGCTCTTATAACTTCAACGACCAGCACTGTAATTGGACTGCCAGCAATTGTTGCAATGGCGATTTTTAGAAGTGAAAAAAAGAAGAAAAAACAAAAAGAGAGTGATATTTTTGATTAACTTTCAGCCAGAAATTTTAAAAAAAATCGGTGATAAGCTTTGAAAAAGTGGTGCCTAGAGACGGAATCGAACCGCCGACACAAGGATTTTCAGTCCTTTGCTCTACCGACTGAGCTATCTAGGCAAATATTGTAACCATATTAAAAAACTTAGTTTTAAATGCAATTAAATATTTTTTTAAATGCAATTTTCTTTAAAATTTATAATCTTGTTTAAAAATTAAATTCTTTTAAAATTGCATTGTTGAATTAAGTTAATTTAAATAAATTTATGGAAAATTTGAACGATTATTCTTTCTATGTAAACCTTGCCTACGGTCTTTGCGCTGGAATTTTTTTTGTTTATATTTTTAAAATTTTTGTGAATTTTTTTACCTTAAAAAAAACTCTAAATGATGTTCAAAAAAAATCTTAATCATAAGCAAAAAAGATTAATTTTTGTGACGGCAATTTTTTTAATATCAATTATTTCACTAATTTTTATTTTAAAAAATTTTCAAAATAATATTGTCTTTTTTTTCTCGCCATCAGAAATTGATAAAATTCGCTCAAGCCAAGCCAGTGTTCGTGTTGGAGGTATGATAAAAAAAGATTCTATCAAAAAAATCGACGCTTTAACCACCGAATTTATCATCACCGATTATAAAAATGAACTCACAATTAATTATCGTGGAATTTTACCCGACTTATTTCGAGAAGAACAGGGAGTAGTTGCCAAAGGTAAAATAAATATTGCAGAAAATAAATTTTACTCAACGGAATTGTTGGTTAAGCATGATGAAAATTATATGCCACCTGAGGTTGCCAAAGATTTATTAAACTTTAAATCTTTCTCGCCTGCAAGACCCTAAAGCGAGAGAGTTAAGTTCATGCTAATTATGGAAATTTGCGATAATGCAAATTCTTAAGGGTGATTCAAGATTCCGAAAGTTTTTAAATTATATATTAATGTTATTAACATA
>CAJBXX010000092.1 GCA_903959715.1 uncultured Alphaproteobacteria bacterium
AAAATCACTTTTAATGATTTAGAATTAATAATTGCGACTAACGGTCCCGGCAGTTACACCGGCATCAGAGTTGCTTTGGCGACATTAAAAATTATTAAAATTACTACGCAAAAACCAGTTTTAACGGTAAATTGTTGCGAAGTTTTGGCGGACAAATATTTAAAAAATCATAAAAAAATTACCGTAGCAATTCAAGCGAGTGGAGAAGAAATTTATTATGCAAAATATTTGGCAAATAATAATTTTGAAGAGCTTTTAAAGCCAATGATTACTTGTGTTGGTGATGTTTTATCAGAAATTCAAGAAGATGAATTTTTATGCGGTTCGGGTAATAAAATTTTTGATAAACATTTGTTGAAATCAAATCAAGATGATATGATTTTGGCTTATGATGTGGCGATTTATGGGCAAAAAAAGTTTTTGCAAAATAAAGATTCGCAAGATATTTTACCACTTTATTTGCGTGATCCAAAAATTACTAAAAGAAAATAATGTTATTTGAAATTGCGAAGTTTGATGTGGAGGCCAGGGCCGGAATCGAACCGGCGCATAGAAGCTTTGCAGGCTTCTGCATTACCACTTTGCTACCTAGCCGTGATAAATATTTTAATTTTCAATTTTAGCAAAAACATAAAATAAAAATCAAGACAACAAATTAAACTTAAATTAGAACTATTGCAACTAATAAAATTTTTTTCAAAAAATTATGACCAAAAATAAAATTTATTCACAAAGTTTTAAAAACATTCCAAGCAATGAAAAACTAAAATTGCATTTTAAAAAATGCTTAGAAGCGGGGAATAAATTGCGTAAACAAATTAAAAATTCGGAAATTTTAGCTTTAAATATTGTTGAACAAAAAAAAGATTTAAATGAGTTTAAAAAACTTGCCAAACTTGCCGAAGGTTATAAAAAAATTATTATTTTGGGAGTAGGTGGCTCTAGTCTTGGGGGTAAAACTTTATGTTCATTAAAATTCCAAGAAAAAGTTGAATTTATTGAATCGATCGATCCAATAACCATCAATAATCAAATTAAAAAAATTGATTTTCGCAATAGTTTTTTTGTAGTTATTAGTAAATCGGGTGAAACTATCGAAACCATTTGCCAAACCTTGATAGTTATTGATGAAATGCAAAAGCAAAAAATCAAAAATTTTGCCGAACAATTTATTTTTATAACCGAATCATCGAAAAATTCAATCGGCAAAATTGCCAAAAAAATCAACGCCAAAATCGCTAATCATCCAACGCAAATTGGTGGTCGCTATTCATGTTTTTCAATTGTTGGTTTATTACCGGCAATTCTTGTTGGAGTTGATGTCGCTAAGGTTCGTGATGGTGCCAAAGAAGTTCTTGAAAATTTTTTTAAAGATGACGAAATCATCAATAATTGCGCAATGCAATTAAAGCTTTACGAAGATGGTTTTATCAATAATGTGGTGATGCCTTATATTGATGATTTTAAAAATTTTACCGATTGGTATCGTCAATTATGGGCGGAATCTTTGGGCAAAAATTCATTTGGTTCAACACCGATAAATTCAATGGGAACCGTTGACCAGCATAGTCAATTGCAACTTTATTTAGAAGGAAATCGCGATAAATTTTTCAATTTTATTATTGCTAAAAATCATAAAAATGATTTTAAAATTAAAGATTTGGCGGGTTGTGAAACGCTGTTTGGAGGTAAAAAACTTTCTAAAATTCTTGAAGTTGAACATCAAACCACGATTGAAGTTTTGCACCAAAAAAAATTGCCAATTCGTATTTTTGAAATTGAAAATGTTGATGAAAAAATTATCGCTGGATTGATGATGCAAATGTTCTTGGAAACCATAATTGTCGCTTATGTACAAGATATTAATCCATTTGATCAACCGGCGGTTGAATTACGAAAAGATTTGGCAAAAAAGATTTTAAAATCATTATAATTTTTTTTAAAAAATGTCTGCAAAAAAAATAAAAATAACAAAATTTTTTCAAGAAAAATTTAAAAAAGATTTGGCTAAAAATTATTTATTTTTAGCTTTTTTGGCGTCTATTGTGGCGTTAATTTCTGCTTATATTTCGCAATATATTTTTGGCTTCGAGCCTTGTGTTTTATGTTATCATCAACGCAAGCCATTTTTTGTAATTATAATAATTTCACTATTTTTTTTATTGATAAAAAAATTAAAAAAATATCAAAAAATTGGTGCCATTTTATGTGCTTTGGCGTTTTTAATTAACGCTGGAATTGCTTTTTATCATTCAGGTGTTGAGTTGAAAATTTTTGCTGGCCCCGATTCTTGTTCATCATCAAATTTTGATAATATCGATAACATCGAGCAACTTAGAGTTGCAATGCTTGCGACCAAAGCAATTCGTTGCGACGAACCACAATTTTATTTCCTAAATTTAACTATGACCAACTGGAATTTTATTTATTGTATTGGCTTGGTTTTGTTTTTAATTTTTTTACCAAGAAATAAATCCAAAAAAACTTAAAATCTCATCGCGGGTTTCTCGCGTTAAAAAAATAGCCTAAACGGCTATTTTTAGCGAGAAACGGGATTAGGAGCCAAAGGCGACGCGATCCCTGGGGCAAGT
>CAJBXX010000093.1 GCA_903959715.1 uncultured Alphaproteobacteria bacterium
AAAAAATGTTTTAAAAAAATAAGACATTAAGTAAATTCATAAATTTAAAATTAAATGCCATTAAATATAATTATTTTTTATCTATTTTGTTTTTTTTGTTGCGAAGCCTACTCTCAAGAGAATCTCAATAGTTTATCAATTTTTGATAAAGACAAGGTTTTATCAATAATCTCCATTAATTATTTCTACGACAAGAAGCCGTTATCGAGAGATTCCAAAATAAAATGTGAACTTAATTTTTACGATGATTATAAGAAAAAAGTAATATCGAAAGTTGATGAAAATAGCAATTATGTTATTCTACTTTCCAATCCGGGAAAAGTTTACTTAGAAAGCATAAACTGCTCGCGACACTCAATTCCAATGATTTACGGAGCTTCGCGTTTTAAAAGAATTGAGGATTTGGGTTTTGTGGCTAACACTGGATTCCTTAATTATGTTGGAGAAATAAATATAAATTATGCTCCGAGTTTTTTTAAAATTTTAGATATTTTTAATCTTTCGCATTTTTTAAATGACAAAAATGGAAGCATGGAAATAAAGGTTAGTGACAATATTTTGGATGTTTTAAATTTTATAAATTTACGCTTTAGCGATGTTTATCATTTAAAATTAACTAAATCTATTTTGGGCGATTCTCATGTCTTAAATCCCAACGCAACTCCCGCAATATATTCTCCCAACAATTCAAATAAAAATGAAGTTTTTGAACCGATTATTAACAAAATTGAAAAGAAAAATATTAGCAATGAAGATGAAATTTCAATCGATAATATAAAAGTTGAAGGCATTGCTGATTCGATTAAGCGCGATGATTTAATTAAAAAACTCGATGAAAATAATTCAAATAAAAATAACAATTTACAAAATTATCAACATCCATTTTTAGCAACCCGTTATTCCGATTTTTATAGTCCAGTTTATGATCCATATCAACTAATTGGAAGCCCAACAAGTTATTATTTAATGCACACTTTTGTAATTCAGGATCCAGTAATAGAGCATCCTCATTAAGTTTTAAGATTTTTATTTAAAATGTATTTTTGAAATAAATCAGGGCGATTTTTTTGCGTAATTTCTTCGGCTTTTTGTAATCGCCATTTTTCAATATTAGCGTGATGCCCTGAAAGCAAAACTTCTGGAACTTCTTGTCCTAAAAAACTGGCTGGACGAGTATAATGCGGATATTCTAATAAAAATTCATAATCATTATTTTCAATATTGCCAAAGCTTTCTTGCTCAAGAGACTGTTCTTTTCCGAGCACACCTTTGACATTGCGTAAAATCGCGTCAATTAAAACATAGCTTGCGATTTCGCCACCCGAAATAACATAATCGCCAATTGAAATTTCTTCAATTTCAAACATATCAATTATTCTTTGATCGATGCCCTCATAGCGTCCACACACAATATTAATTTCGGATTCTTGCGCTAATTCTTGTGCCATTTTTTGATTAAAAACTTTACCTCGCGGAGAGGGATAAATAATTTTATTTTTCTTAACATTTTTTGAAATATTTTTGTCGAGAGCATTATATAAAACATCGGGACGAAAAACCATGCCGGCACCGCCTCCGAAAGGTGCATCATCAACGGTTTTGCGGGCATCAAATCCGTAATCGCGAATATTTATTATGTCCAATTTCCATAAATTTTTATTAAGCGCCTCACCCGTAATTGATTTGGCTAAAATTTGCGGAAAAAGTTCGGGAAAAATTGTAAAAACTTTAAAATTTATCATGAAATATTTTGTTTATTTGAATAATTCAAAATAAATTATAACATTATTTTCTTAAAATAACTTAAATTTTTAAAAATGTCGTCAAAAATTGAAAATTCTTTAGTAAAAATCGATTGCAAAAAAACTTTTGGAATTAATTGTAATTTTGAGGTAAGTGGCTTCAAAAGCCCTTCTGACTTAGTTCCCACTGTCGATAAAAATTATTTATTTGATGAAAAAACCAGCAAAGCAATTTTAGCAGGCTTCGCTTTTAATCAAAGAGTTTTGATTCAAGGAATGCACGGAACTGGCAAATCAACTCATATCGAGCAAATCGCCTCGAGGCTTAATTGGCCTTGCATGAGAATCAATTTTGATTCGCAAATTACTCGCCTTGATTTAGTTGGAAAAGATACGATAAAATTAAAAAATGATAAGCAAATTACCGAATTTAAAGAAGGAATAATTCCTTTTGCATTACGCAATGGAGTGGCATTGGTGCTTGATGAATATGACGCCATTAAAACCGACGTTTCTTTCGTTATTCAACGTTTACTCGAAGAAGATGGTAAATTCGCACTTCTCGAAGAAAATGAAATCATCACTCCGCATCCAAATTTTCGTCTTTTCGCCACTTCTAATACTCTAGGTGCCGGCGACGATTTAGGAATTTATCATGGCACTAATTTAATTAATCAAGCTCAAATGGATCGCTGGAATATTGTGGCGTCTTTAAATTATTTATCGGAAGAATATGAGATCACTATTTTGCAAAAAAAATTAGCTTTTTTATCATCAAAAGAACATCAGCAAACCGCAAAACTAATGGTTAAAATTGCTAATTTAAGTCGCGAAGCTTTTAAAAATGGCGATATTTCTAATTTAATTTCTTTAAGAACTTTAATTTCTTGGGGACGTAATATTGAAATTTTCAATTCGGTCAAGGAAGCCTTTATTCTAAGCTTCTACAACAAAATTATCGATGATGAAAAATCGGTAATTGGTGAATTTTATCAACGCGTTTTTGGCGAAGAAATATAAAATTGGATTCTAATTTTTTCGAACCGCGACGTTATTTTCGACCCCAACTTCTCGAGATTTTTGTTTTTCTTGATTGGTAACCAAATCGGTCCACTCACCCTTAACAGAATGATCCATAATAGTTGGGGTTGTTGACGCTGGTATCGACGAAACTTTTGGTGCTTTTTTAATTACCGAAGAATTACTATTATTGTTTACCGAAGCATATTTATCGCCACTTACCGAAGAATTGTTATTTTCTGGCGACAAATCAAAATTGCCCTGCCTAATATTTTTTATTTCGGCAATAATATTTTGCGATAATTGCTCTGGCTTCGAATTTATTATATCATTGCCAACCAAATGCTTTAAATCGGCATCCAAAGTTTGAATAAACTCTCCACCCATAGTTTTCTCCAAATGAAAACCTTCATATTTAGTAAGGGGTTGGTAGGATTCAACTGGCTTAGAGATAAATACTGGCCTTGGCGATGGTGGCATTTGCACAAATTTGATCTGATTTTGATGCATTTGCATTGCGATTTCTGACAATTTATCAATTTTTTCTTGAGCTTTTTTTGTGAGTTTACTAAGCATTTCAATTGCTTCTAAATCACCAACTGAAAGTAATTCAATCTCTTTTAAAAGAATCATTTCGATTAAATTATAAGAACCTTCTTGCATGGCATTATTTATATCTTTCTGATAAATATTTAGCAATTTTTGGTCTTCTCTAATTTTTCTTATAATCAATAATTTTTCAATTTCATTTTCCAATCTTTCTATTATCGCAAGCTTTTCCTTGTCATGATCTTCAAGGGCTTTTTTCTTGTGCTCCGAAAGATTAAATTGTGGATTATTATCTGATTTTTTGTTGCTAAATTTATTCATTTTAAAAATTATTTTATTT
>CAJBXX010000094.1 GCA_903959715.1 uncultured Alphaproteobacteria bacterium
ATTAATAATTTTTTAATTAAACTATAATATAAAATTCTATGGAAATAGCAATAAAAAATGTCTTAGATGACAAGTTACGCAAGGATTTTCAATTGAATATTCCTTCACAATTAATCAATCAAAAAATTAACGAACATATCACTAAAATTCAGCCAGAATTTTCAATGGAAGGCTTTGTTAAAGGTCAAGTTCCAACCGAAACTATCAGAGAAAAGTACGGCAAATCAATCATGGCGGAGCAATCTGATATTTTGATTTCTGATGTTATTAATAAAATTGTTAATGATAACAAATACAAAATCGCTTCATATCCAAAAATTGAATTCAAAACATTTGAAGAAGGCAAAGATTTAAGTTTAGTTGCTTCATTTGAAATTTTTCCTTCAATGCCAGAAGTTGAATTGTCAAAAATCTCTTTAAACAAATATCAAGTTGAGTTTTCTGAAGAGGAGCTAGAAGAATTAGCAATTAAAACTTTGAAAGCTAAATTAAATTTTGTTAAACAAGATTCAATTTATCTTGCGAATTATGGCGATATAGTTGTTATAAACTACAATGGCACAATAAGCGGTCAATCATTTGAAGGCGGAAACGGTTCTTCTTTCGAGCTAGAATTGGGTTCAAAAACTTTCGTTGATAATTTTGAAGAGCAACTTATCGGCAAAATGACGGGCGAAAAAGTTAGCGTTAATGTCACTTTTCCTGCTGATTATTTTAGACCAAATCTTGCTGGTAAAAATGCAAATTTTGCAGTTGAAATAGTTTCAATTTTAAAGCCTGAAAATCAACAATTGGACAATGATTTTATTCAAAATGCAACTGGATATAAAGACATTGAAGAGTTGAAAGACGCCGTTTTTGACCAAATGAATGTCAATTATTCGGCAACTTGCAGAGCCATTTTCAAAAAAGAATTATTTGATTATCTAGATTCTTTTTATAAAATTGAACTTCCTGTTGGTTTAGTTAATGAGCAAAGCAAATTTCTAAAAAACATGGTTGAAGATAAAGTTAGCAATCTTTCCGATGCTGATAAATTAAAAAGCTTAAAATTATCGCAAAGAATGGTGCGTTGTGGCTTAATTCTTGCTGATATTGCCAGTAAAAATGGTATTCAGGTTTCCAATGAAGATGTTGATAATGAAATTGCAAATATTATCAATCAATATCCTGATCAAGAAAAAGAAATCATGGAAAACTACAAAAAAAATCCACAAGCTATTAAACAAATTCAAGGAACTATCCTTGAAGAAAAAACCGTCGATTTTATTTTGCAAAAAATAAGCTTAATTGAAATGAGAGTTTCATCAAAGCAAATTGACAGATTGTGGTTTGACATTTCCAACAATCAATAATTTAACTTTTTTAAAATATTATGAACGATTTATTAGATGCACTAAAATTAGTTACTTTTCCAATTCACAAAGAAGGGTATAAATTTATATTTATATTTGCTATCGCTACGGCTATTTTAGCTTTATTGAGCAATTTTCTTGGTTTAATTGGTTTGGTCGCAACGCTTTGGTGCATCTTTTTCTTTCGCGATCCCGAAAGATTCGTTCCTCTAGAAGACAACGCCATCATTAGCCCCGCAGATGGCGTTGTTACTAGAGTTGAATATGGAGCCGAAGCTCCAGAAGAACTTGGTTATGGCAAAACAAAATTCAATAAAATTAGCATTTTTTTAAATGTTTTTAATGTTCATGTTAATCGCGTACCTTTGTCTGGTGAGGTTACAAAAATCATGTATCGCCCCGGAAAATTTTTAAGTGCTAACGCCGAAGATGCGAGTGTTGAGAATGAAAGAAATTCGGTTGTTGTTAAAAATTCGAACGGAACTGAAATTATTTTCGTTCAAGTTGCTGGCTTGGTTGCTCGCAGAATTATCTCTGATTTAAAAGAAGGTCAAGAAGTTGTGGCGGGTCAAAGATATGGCATAATTCGTTTCGGCAGTAGGGCAGATTTATATTTTCCAGAAAATGTTGAAATTAAATCTTTATTAGGGCAAACTATGGTTGGTGGCGAAACAATTATCGCAAAGATTAACTAAATTTTTTAAAAATGCGTTCCCTAAATATTGCAAAATTAGCTTCTAAACGAGAAGAGGCCCGCATTGGCGGTGGTCAAAAAAGAATTGATATCCAACATTCAAAAAATAAATTAACGGCTCGTGAAAGAATCGAAGTTTTACTTGATCCCGATTCGTTTGAAGAATATGGTCTTTATGTCGAGCATCGTTGCTCGGATTTTGAAATGGAAGACAAAAAACATCCGGGAGACGGCGTCGTCACTGGTCAGGGCACGATTAACGGTCGTTTAGTTTTTGTTTATAGTCAAGATTTCACAGTGATGGGCGGATCGCTCGGCGAAGCTCACGCCAAAAAAATCTGCCACATGCTTGATAAAGCCATGCAGGTTGGTGCTTTAGTTATCGGAATCAATGATTCGGGTGGGGCTCGAATTCAAGAAGGCGTTGATTCGCTTGGTGGTTATGGTGAAATTTTTCAACGCAATATTGATGCCAGCGGTGTCGTTCCGCAAATCTCCTTAATTATGGGGCCATGTGCCGGCGGTGCAGTCTATTCGCCAGCTCTCACCGATTTTACCATCATGGTTGAAAACTCTTCTTACATGTTCGTAACTGGTCCCGATGTTGTTAAAACGGTTACTCACGAAACAGTTTCGCAAGAAGATTTAGGTGGTGCGTCGGTTCACGGTTATAAAAGTGGAGTTGCACATTTAACTTTCAAAAGCGACATTGAAGCACTCCTGCAAACCCGTCGTTTAATCAACTTTTTACCACTTTCAAATAAATCTGAATTACCACAAATTCCTGTCGATGATAATTTTGATCGCGTTGATGTTTCGCTCAACACTTTAATTCCAGAAAATCCCAATCAACCCTACGATATGTTAGAGTTGGTTGAAAAAATTCTTGACGAAGGCGATTTTTACGAAATTCAACCAAATTATGCCAAAAATATTATTATTGGTTTCGGCAGAATGGAAGGTCAAACCGTTGGGGTGGTTGCCAATCAGCCCATGCAATTAGCGGGTTGTCTCGATATCAAAGCCAGCGAAAAAGGGGCGAGATTCATTCGTTTTTGTGATGCTTTTAATATTCCACTTTTAACTTTCGTCGATGTCCCAGGATTTTTACCAGGAACCGATCAAGAGCATAATGGCATCATTAAGCACGGCGCCAAATTGCTTTACGCTTATGGCGAAGCCACAGTGCCAAAAATCACCGTTATCACTCGTAAAGCTTATGGCGGAGCCTATATCGTTATGAATTCAAAACATTTGTCGGGAGATGTTAATTTTGCGTGGGCGAATGCCGAAATTGCGGTGATGGGGCCCGAAGGTGCGGTTGAAATTATTTTTCGTGAAGAAGCCAAAGACCCAACTGCCAAAGCTTTAAAGGTGGCAGAATATCGTGAAAAATTTGCGTCGCCTTTTGTCGCTGCATCGCGAGGCTTTGTTGATGAAGTTATTCGTCCGCAAAACACCCGCAAAAGAATTTGCATGTCATTACAAATTTTGAAAAATAAAAAAGTTCAAAAACCTTGGAAAAAACACGATAATTTGCCTTTATAAATTTTGTTAAAATAAAATCTTTTTAAAGTGTTTTTGCGTTATTTTTATATTTTGTTTTTATTGTTTTTTTTGCCACAAAAAGCCTTATCTCAAAATGTCGCAAAGCTCAGAAGCTTAAGCTCCGAACGCCCCAGTAAATCCGACAGTATTTACACTTTAAATCGTGGAAAATTTTTATTTGAAACAAGTTTTTTGAGTAAAACCAAAATCCATAATTCTTCGCAAAAAATTTCCGCCACGAGCTTGTTTGATTTTAGCACTTTTCGTTATGGAATAAATGACCAAAACGAAATTCAAATTATTCAAAATCCGTTAATTTATAAAAAAATTTCTCAACAAAATTCTTCGCAAAAAATTGAGGGCAGGGGCGAAACTTTTTTGCGTTTTAAACATAATTTTTTAGGCAATGATGGCGGAAAATTTGGTTTTTCTTTAACACCTTTTGTCAAAATAATAAAATCATCACGAAGCGAGACTGGAAGCGATTTAAGAGGCGGTTTAATCATGCCATTTCAAGTGAAAATTTTTGATGATTTAACTTTGGGCGGAATGTATCAATTGAATTATTATAAAACGCAAAATAATGTTAAAAATAGTCGCTATTTTGCCATAATTAACGCTTATTATTTATCAAAGGATTTTACTAATAAAATTAGTTCTTACCTAGAGTTTTATTCTTTAAAAACTTTTGTTAATAAAAATATGGTGCAAAATTATTTAGATTTCGGTGTGAATTATTTGCTTACGGATAATCTAAAACTCGATGTCGGCGCCAATTTCGGCGTTTCCAAAAAGGCCGATGATTTAAATTATTTTTCGGGGGTGACTTATAGGTTTTAATTAAATTTGCTTTGCAAATTTAGCTTAATATCGAATCGCTCCGTCGCGAATGAATCGCGACATACGCGATGAGATTTGGGTTTTTTAGATTTTCCTTGTTGATAAACGCTTCATCTTTTTCTTCAAAAAAGATTCGCGACTGGGATTGCTTCGCTTCGCTCATTATCCCGTTCTTCGCTAAAAATAGCCGTTTAGGCTATTTTTTTAACGCGAAGAACCTTCGTCGCGAATAAATCGCGACATACGCGATAAGTTTTGGTTTTAAAAACAAAATTAAAATTAAATTTTTTCATGATAAAAATTTAACTTTGAAGCCTTGTAATTTTAGAATAAATATGAATAATTTATCCTTCGCCGAATGGTCTTTGATGGCTATCAAATAAGAGCTTACAAAAAATAATTTAAAGAAAATAAATCATGGTTTTAGCAAATAAATTAAACATTCATAACCAGCTTGAACTAAACAAAGCTGAGGAAAAAATCAGCAAACAAAAAGCTAAAAATTTTTTTGAAAATGGAGAAATTAATCGCATCGAAATTGGCACTTTTAAAGGTCTATCGCAAATTCACGCTTATTTGTTTGGCGACATTTATGATTTTGCCGGAAAATTACGCGATGTGAATATTGCCAAAGGTAATTTTCGTTTTGCGCCATTGATGTATTTGCCACAATCTCTTGAAAACATTGATGCTATGCCACAAAATAATTTCGAACAAATTATTGAAAAATATGTGGAAATGAATATCGCTCACCCTTTCCGCGAAGGCAATGGCAGAGCTACAAGAATTTGGCTCGATCTGATTCTAAAAAAAGAACTCAAACAGGTAATTGATTGGAACGAAGTTGATAAAGCAGATTATCTTTTGTCAATGGAGCGAAGCGTTGTTAAAGATGTGGAAATAAAGCAACTTTTGCGAAGCGCTTTAACCGATAAAATTGATGACCGCGAATTGTTCATGAAGGGTATTGATATCAGCTATTTTTATGAAGGTTATAGTGAATTTAGAATTGAGGATTTGTAAAAAATCTAAAAATTATCAAATTTAATGCGCACCATTTGATTTATAAAAAAAATTCTATAAATTGTGCTTAAATTTTAAATCACCATTAACTTAAATCTGAATTTATGACAAAAATAAAATTAAAAAAACTAATAAACCAAACAAAATCAACCTTTCAAGCCAAGAAAATTCAATAGAAATTTATCAAACTAAAGATGGAGCAATTGAGTTTAATGCCGATATTAAAAATCAAAATATTTGGGCAAGTCAGGGGCAAATTGTTAATCTTTTTAAAATTGACCAATCAGTTGCCTCGAGACATATTAAAAATATTTTTAAAGACGGTGAAGTTGATAAAAGCAATATGCAAAAAATGCATATTGCAAATTCAGACAAACCCGTAGCTTTTTATTCTTTAGATGTAATTTTAGCGGTTGGTTATCGCACTAATTCAAAGACTGCAATTGAGTTTCGTAAATGGGCAACACAGAGGTTAAAAGATTATTTAATAAAAGGCTTTGCCGTCAATGAAAAACGCGTTAAGGAATATCAAGAAAATTTGATTGAACTACAAAAAACTATCAAATTAATTCAAGATTCGGTTGAATTAAAAGAACTCTCCACCTTAGAAAGTAAAGGCTTTTTAAGCATCATCACCAATTACACTCAAAGTTTTATTTTATTAAATCAGTTTGATTCTGATTCGCTAAATTTGCTTACGCAAATTTAGTAAAATATCGAATCGCTCCGTCGCGAATGAATCGCGACATCCGCGATAAGTTTTGGTTTTTGTAAATCTTACAACGCTTGCGGTGTCATAGCTCTCCCCTTGAGGGCTTACGAAACTAAACTTTACGAAAATATTCGAAACAATTTCGGTGTAATCACTCTCCCCTTGCGGGAGAGTCGCAGAGCCAACTTGTTGGCGATGCGGAGAGGGGTTAAAATATCCTAGATAATAAATGGTTTCGATCCAAGTGAAAAAATTTTTCAAAAAACTATTTCTTGATTTAATTTATAAACTAAAAACCCCTCACCCTAGCCCTCTCCCCGAAAGCGAGGAGA